>JAESUA010000009.1 GCA_016763255.1 Magnetovibrio sp.
GCGTCGGCGAACGGCTCGTCATAGATCTCGGCAAGCTTCGGCACCACCGCCAAGGCATCATCCTGGGACAAAATCGTTTGCGAGTATTTGGTGCCCAAATGCTGCGCCACGGCGCGTGCATAGGGGGACTCGTCGAACTGGCCTTCGTCAAAACCGATGGTATAGCTGTGTACGTCGCCACCCGCGCGGCTCATCAACGCCGCGATGAGCGAGGAATCAATGCCGCCGGACAGAAACACGCCCACGGGCACATCGGCCACCCGTCGCTGGGCCACAGATTGGCTGAGAAGCTCGTCCAACGCCTCCACCGCATTCTCAAAGCTGCCCGCAAACGGGGATTCCTGGGCTTTGAGCGCCTCATTGAAACTGTCCCAATATGGACGGGGCGCATCCAGTACGGTGTCGTTTGCCGTCACACTGACAAGGTGTCCGGCGGGTAGCTTGTGAATGCCGTCAAGAATGGAATGTGGGGCCGGAACGTAGCGATGGCGCAAAAACAATGCCGTCGCGTGGGTATCCATTTTCGCCGTGAACCCGGGGCAGGCCATGATGGCTTTGAGTTCTGAACCAAACACCAGCACCCCATTTTGCACACCGTAATAAAGTGGTTTTTCGCCAAATGGATCGCGCGCCAGAGAAAGCCGCCGGTCTTGTTTGTCCCACAGTGCAAAGGCGAACATGCCGTCAATTTGGGCTAAGGTTTTGTCCACGCCCCAGTGCGTGATCGCCGCCAGCAGAACTTCCGTGTCCGAGTGGCCCCGCCAGGTGCTAACGCCTTGGCGTTCCAGCTCGGTGCGAAGGGCCAGGTGGTTATAAATCTCACCGTTATAGGCGATGACGTAGCGCCCGCATTGTGAGGCCATCGGTTGCGCCCCTGCGGTCGATAGATCCAGAATGGCCAGGCGGCGAAAACCCAGGCCGATGCCCGCGTCTTGGTCGTGCCAGACCTTAAAATCATCGGGTCCGCGGTGGGCCAAGGTGTTCGCCATGGCATGGGCGGCCTCCCCCGGAGGCACGCCGGTCACAGCGTTGTTGAGGTGCAAAACACCGGCAAACCCACACATGCTTAACTCCCCTGCAAGCGCGCGAGACGCTTGTTGAGGCTGCGCTGCATGCGCTTGAGAAAGGAGCGGCCATGGGACTTGGTGGCGAACATGGTCCGCTTTAGATCATGGCTGAAGGTGTGGATGGTATAGTTTTGTTTCCACGCCACGTAGGGCAGGCTCAATTGATCACGGTGGCTGTGGGTGTTCATCTGCTCCCACCACGCTTGCATCAGCTCGATCACCTGGGGATGGTTGTGGCGGCGCAACAAAAAATTGTTTTCCAGCAGCGTGGTGTCTTCGGGTAAACCGTCGGCGCGATAGGCGTCACGTTGAGCTTGCAACAGATCGCGTGGGGCCTTGCCCTGGCGGATGCATTCTTCGATTTCTTCAAATACGGTGCCGCGATAGGGGTGCTGGGCAATTGCTAAGGCCGGCCAGCCCATGGTTTCAAGCTGCACTGCCGGATCGCAGAGCAAGCGGGCATTGCCATCGATGTAAACCGAATAGTCATAGTCCGCCAAATAACGATGCGGCAGAATTTTCGGCAGGCGTGAATGGCGAAATGAATCCATGTCCTCAGACGGAAGCTGGCGCACTTGCCACTTGGATAACCCCAACTTGGCACGCAGACCAATGCGCTTGCCATCGGTAAAGCATATAAAATCCCAGCCCGGATAGGCTTCGGGTTCAATCAATCGGTCGTAACCGTTGACAATGACTGTGTAAATGACGCGTTTCATGGGTCATGTTTATACCCTCGCGGCAGCAAGTCGCCAATGCTTTCGCAGTATGCAGCATGGTATTCGCGATTGACCGACTTGCGCTGCAGACCTTAGAACGTGTATGAACCACCATCTACATACAATGGAATGGAGCGTCATATGAAATTTGTTCGGTGGTTTTTGGGGCGTTTGATCCTGACGATTGATTTCCTCACCCGGCCCAAGCCCGTCGTGCGCGCCAAAAATGCGCAAGACGCGATCGATGCCGTGACGACGAAAATGTCGCTCTACCAATTCCAAGCGTGCCCTTTTTGCGTCAAGATTCGGCGTCAAATCAGAAAGCATTCTTTGCATATCGAGCTTCGCGACGCCAAGAATAACGAAGCCTTCAAAGACGAGCTCACCCGCGAAGGCGGCAAGCATAAAGTCCCTTGCCTGCGCATCGAAAACGGTCCGCAAAACGTCAAATGGCTCTATGAATCCAAAGACATCAAATCGTATTTAGAGGCTGAGTTCGGCCTAGCAGCTTAATACCGACACCCTTACGGCTCATTCACCTGATCGACATAGGCGGCGTAACCCTCGGCCTCCATATCTTCCAAAGCGATGAATTTCAGTGATGCCGAGTTGATGCAATAGCGCAGCCCGCCGCGACCTTCTGGGCCGTCGGGGAAGACGTGGCCCAGGTGGCTGTCACCATGGCTAGATCGCACCTCGGTGCGGGCCATGCCGAGGGTACCATCTTGTAATTCTTGGACATTTTCGGGTTTGATCGGCTTGGTGAAACTTGGCCAGCCGCACCCGGAATCAAACTTGTCAGTCGAGGCGAACAACGGCTCACCCGATACGATGTCGACGTAAATGCCCGGCGCATGGTAGTTAAGATACGCGCCTGTGCCTGGGGCCTCGGTACCGCTTTCCTGGGTCACCCGGAACTGTTCCGGCGTCAGGCGCGCCAGCGCCTCGTCACTCTTGCGATACTGGGCCATAAAATTCTCCGCCAACGTGTGGTTTTTGATCCTCCAACATATGGGGGTGAACAGGTCCCTTACTTCAATTGTTTTCCTGGGCCGCGGCCTCTTCATAGAGATTTGTCACTTCGGGCGACAAGTTGGCCGTAAGGGCGACGGCGGTTTTATAGCTGTACATGCGCGATTGGCCACTCCAAAAGCGGAACAGTGCCGTGGTGACGGTCAGGGCCGACGTTGCGGCGAGCAAATAGAAAAAACCGTGCGGGCCAAATTGCGCGATGGCGACCCCGCCCAAGGTTGGGCCCAATATCATGCCCGTGGCCATAATAAGGAACAAGGTGCCGCTTGCGGCAACAACTTGTCCGGGTTTGAGCTGGTCATGCATATGCGCCATGCAGATTGAATAAATCGGCAGGGTTAGCCCACCCAACAGGGCGGTCATTGCGTAAAGAAGAAATTGGTTATCGGCCGGATTTTCCATCGATGCGAGAAAAAAACACATCGGGATGGCTAGCCCCGGTGCGCCCACCATAACCAGACGCCGATCGATGCGATCAGAGAGTTTGGCAAGGGGGAACTGAAACACCACGCCACCAAAAATCATCACCCCCACAAGGCTGCCAATTTCGCCCGTGGAAAGCCCAATGGCATGGCCGTAGAGAGCGAGAACCACATACAGCGAGGTCTGGGCAATGCCATTGAGAAAACTCCCACTCAACGCCATGGGGGAAAGGTGAAACAATTCGATGAACGAGATCCTTCCCGGCGCTTCATAAGGTGGAGTGGCACTGGTCGAGATCAACATGGGCACAAGTGAAAACGAAATGAGAATGGAAGCGACAATAAAAAGGAAAATGCCCCCCGGGCTGGACAAGTTGAGCAAAAATTGACCGGCCATCAAACCGACGGACTGGATAACAAAATAGACCGAAAGCAAACTGGCGCGGGTTTTGTTGTTGGCGCTGCCATTCAGCCAGCTTTCAGCAACGATGTATAAGCCGGAAAAACAAAACCCTGCCAGCAGACGCATTGCGCTCCAGCTCCAAGGGTCGTCGGTGACAAGATGGATAAGCGCCGCTGCGCTGGCAATGGATGCAAAGGCCGCAAATATGCGTATATGGCCAACCCGCATAATCAATTTAGGTGCAATCAAACAGCCCAGCAACGATCCGACAGGATAGGCAGACTGCATCAACCCGATCACGGACTCGCTGAACCCCAGTTCGCCTGCGCGCAATGTCAAAAGGGTTGCCAAAAGCCCATGACTGACCATCAGAAAAATCATGCCCAGAAAAAGTGACCAGGATGCACGAATTGTGGCCCACATAATATTGGTTCCCATTACGTCAATTATGGGATGAGCATTAGTGGAAATAAGGCCGGTGGGAAAGCACAAATTCCATCCGAAAATTTGGAATAAATATAAACAAAAGAATGACCCTTCCCTCACTTTTAGGGGGCGATTTGTCAGATTCGGTAGGGGAGGTGAAAACCCTTAGACGCAAACCTGGGATCTGAGTGATTTTCCGTTTGGTAAGATTGGATCGTCTCCACTGTAGCGCAATTACACCGTGTCCATACTGATTTTTTAGCCTATAGAAATACCACGGGAAAACCATTTATACATCAACTTATGAAGCATATTGACGACATAATGGGAAGCATGAGTATCGTCAAATTTTCATTATCTACCATTATTTTCCAAACCTTAGCATCACATCAATTGATTCTCTGGGTTGTGTAAGTATGAAGATAATATACTCATTGATCTTTCTTTTAAGCCCTGTTAGTAGCTCTACCATGAGTGGTTATTGGTGTAATTGATGATATGGAATGGAGTTGTGATGGTTTGGTCTAGTGGGCTTTGTAAGGCAGTTGGTTTGTTTGTCGTGGGGTCGTTGGCATTGGCCGCGTGTACCGGCGTGCCAGATGGTGGTAGTGGGCGTGGTGCTGTTGATGCTGATGTGGCTGTCAATGTAGGTAGCGAGCCGGATTGGCCGAAATGCAAGAAGGATACAAGCAGAATTCAGATTCATGCGAAATCTGAGTTGGATTTGGGCCCCCTTTCGTTCAAATACACCAGTCATGATGTTGACGGTGGTGGAAAAGAGCGCGATTGGATCTATCAGGAGAGTAAGTGGGTCGCCGCAGATCAGAAGTTGTATTTTTATGTGTGTGCTACGAATGTCCATAAGGATAAAGACCGGAAGGTTATTGCACAACGCTTCAAGCTTAGAACGCAGGACCCCACGACCGGCGAGATCATCACGACCCACACCATGTGGTCTTGGCACAACTCAAGTTTCAGTCAGTTGAATCTGGCGTTTTGCGGGGATATTACGTTCGATGCCTATAAGAACACGGCGGGGGAGTCAGCAGTTGTTCCGACCTGTTTTGGTCGATCAACGAATAAATATTGGTTTGTTGGCGGCAACAATGATCCCGACGGCAAAGGCAAAACCGATTTTTATCAACGCAGGACGTGGTCCCCGACCCAAAATGCTGAAATCTGCGCTACGAAAGCCGATTACAGGAACAGCGAAGGCGATGGTTTGGTGTTTTGCCTTGATGGCCAAAACGACACCCAAAAGTTCTCGGGCAAGGACGGTGGCGCTCATCCCAACAACGTGCACATTAAGACACCCAAAGTGTCGGTGACTCTGAGTGACGCTGACAAGGAGAAGATCGCAGTTGCGGTGGCCAATGCCAATGGGATGCCTAAGGACGCTATCAAAAAAATGATCCCGACCACCATCAAGTCGCCGACGTGGGAGTTTAACTGTTCTGACGACAGTCCTTACTGCACCGACAGGAATGAGAATTACCAGATTACAGGACAGCAACCGTGGGCTGGGGTCGCTACTCGTGGAGGGACAAAGTCAAATTCTCCAAGCAATAAATTCGATGGAATGGACACCCTCACGCTGGCCGCGACTGCAGGTCACGATAACACCAAAAATACTGCAGAATGGTACCGGACAAAGACAGGCGGTACCGGTCACGAGGTCGGAGCCGGAGTTTCAGAGCAAAAGCCATACAACAACATGAATTTTGGGTTTTGCGGCAACTTCAAGCCCAGCAATCAGCTGTCGGGTAAAGGTCCGGAACTGTGCTTGGGCCAGAACCACGCACTGAGATCTGGGCTCATTCCTGGAGACGAATGGTGGGCCGGTGGTAAGGGGTTCGTGGCAAGCGACCCCATTCCTGTGAAGAACCTCGTGGAACATCTTTTGGATGGCTATGTAAGTGAATTATTCATAAAAGACCCTCAACTGTGGTTAATCGTCGCAACTGTTGTAAAGATAATTGAGGACACCGGAGGGACTAATGTGGAGGCCACTTACATGTACAGCAAGGAAGACAATCTGTTCATCCTGGCGCTGGACAACACCTCCGCCAACCCCATATCCGGCTATGAGAATACGAACATCTTCAACAAGACATTTTTTGCTTTTGGTCTCGGTATTAAGTGAGCATTCCTGCAACTGAGCTGGATAGTTCGCATCGAGTTTCGAGGTTTGTGAAGGTCGCTGCTGCTCTGGCGGTATCGGTTGTTCTCCTCGGAGCGTGTCGCGGTGCCTTGGACGATTTCGTCCAAGGCACCCGCATGCAGGCAACGGATTTCGACACCAGATCGTGGATGGTCGACTTGTTCGATGGACGCGGCGAAATTGCTTTGGGTGACTTGATCATCCCGGGAAGTCACGACTCGGACACCTCTGTGGTGGTGACCGAAAAAGGGCCGGATCAGGGCTGCTCCCAGCTTGTGGTTGAAGGTGAGATTGCAAGCCCGGTCGGTAAATGTGCCATTGCGAAATTGACGAAAACTCAAGACAGGTCGATTGATAAACAACTCGCTGACGGGATAAGATATTTTGATCTGCGGGTGGGTGTAGCACCAAATAAGGGAGCCTACAAAGGCGCCTCAGATCGTGAACGGCTGGTAACTCAACACACCCTGGTTCTGGAGCCTTTGGTCGATACCATGGGTAAAATCTTAGCGTTTTCGTCTCAACATCCTAAAGAACAAGTCATTATTCACTTCCAAAAACTTCAATTTCCGACGAACCGAGATCGCTGGCTAAAGGTGTTCAACGATGTTTTGCATGAAAAACGTGATGGGGGGCCATCGGTATGTGAGCGGGCCTGGACCGAAGAGGCGATCAGTGTTGAGGATGCTGCCCTTAAGACCGTGACGTTAGATCAGGCATGGGGAGCTGGGCTGAGCTATCCGGTCCTGGTGGCGGATGATCAGGTCGTACGACTGAAAGAAATAGCAGCGGCGCATGAGGCTGGCTGCTACCGCAATGCAAATATGGCGCTAGCGACGCCATGGCCCCAGGCTGATAACGACGTGCCGAAGATCATTCAGATAGGACAGAAATACCTCACCGACCGCCAAGCTCTGCTTAAAGATGGCGGGCCTGGATGCGACATCGAAGAAGAAAATTGGTGCGGTTTCTTTGTTAGTCAGTTACAGAGCAAACCGCCGGACCTGCAATACGCAGCATGCGTTGCCAAGACTGAACCGGGCTGCTCCATCCTTGAGCAGGCCACTAAAACGAATCCCACCACCATCGACGCGTTCATAACCTGGGTAGGCCAAGGCTTACCAGCCAATATCGCAATCGTGGACTACTACAACCATCCATCGGGAGTTGACTACGCCAAACGCCTCATCACACTGAATACACGTTCACGCACAAGTAGATAACAATTTTAATTTTGATGTTCTGATTTGGGCCAGCATACAATGTAAATCATATTGTGTTGTCTAGTTTCTAATTTTAGAAAAAGCCGATATGGGGATTTATTCCATATCGGCTTAATCATAACACCTATATGGTGCGGCAATCGGAAACCGGGCAGCTCTTGTAGCTAGAGGAAACTTCGGTCCCACGGTAACTCCCAATAATAATGGGGGGCATTACCTAACATCATACGTTATTATACTTGGAGCCAAACGGTTCCCGTTGCATCAGACCCTTTTGCATTTGTAAGTGTGACTTGAGCATAGAGGGATTGGTATTCATCTAGCTTTGATAGTTGTTTGCAAATCCAGTAATATAAGTTTTGATAAGTGTTCTTATTACTATCCTCAGAATCCTGGGCGTTATTACGCTTGAACTGAGTAGTCCACTTCCGAGTGGCATCGAATTTATCGGGATTGTCAATCGGGGCGGTACGGTAAAAAACAACGCCCCTTGCATCTTTAGTCATCATGTCTGTGGCGCAGATTATTGGTATGTATAAATCTGGTTCTCCATTAATAGTATCAAGTAAATCGTCAATCATATCTTCAGCATCTTTATTTTTTACTTCTATAAA
>JAESUA010000010.1 GCA_016763255.1 Magnetovibrio sp.
CATCCACCACCATGCGGTCACCGCTTTTGGCGTGACGCTTGGCCAAGGCCAGATCGATTCGCCCCTCAGAACGTTCAGGAACGCCCACCACAACGCCCCAATAGGCCTTACGCACATCCTTGGTACGAAACGCCGCGGTCATGGCCTGGGCGGCCTTTTGCGAGCGCGCCAGAACCAAAACACCTGAGGTATCCTTGTCCAAACGGTGCACCAAGCGTGGTTTGTCGGCACGGTCCCCCTTAAGGGCACTCAACATACCATCGATATGGTGCGTGGTGCCGCTGCCCCCCTGCACCGCCAACCCGGCTGGTTTATTGAGGATGATGACGTGATCATCTTGATGCAGTACCCACGAACGAATGGCTTCGGCTTCTTCACGGGTCACACGTTGGGTGGACGGGGTCTGCGTCGGCGCATCTTTTTCTTTTTCAAGCGGCGGCACCCGAATACTTTGCCCGGCCTCCAGGCGCAGCTTGGGTTCTTTGGCTTTAACCCCATCGACGCGCACCTGTCCGGTCCTCAGCAGCTTTTGCAGCCGCCCAAAGGTCAAGCCCGGATAATATTTTTTGAACCATCTGTCGAGGCGTAGGCCATCGTCTTCACGTGCCACCTCGACGGTTTGTACACCGCCCATGTCTAACCCAACCGCATATCTGTTTGAGAATTCGCAGACCATATGGCCCAAGACGGTTTCAGTCAATCGCGCCGATGTAGCGGCCAATTTTCTTATCTTCAACGAGAATATGTTGAAGCAGCCAATCTTCGAGAAGCTGCATGGTTTTGTTGCTCAAGTCATGGCTTACGCCGTTTTCAAGTTCGTCGATCAAATCGTCAAGATCCGAAACCAATTCGACATGCAGTTGACGATGCTCATCAATCCCGGGATAACCCAGCTTGTGCATCAGATCTTCTTCATGGGCGAAGTGTTCGCGCGAATAGCGTTGCATCCAGCACAGAGTCTTGCTCAACACAGCAGGGCCCTGCCCCACGGAGCAAGCCACAAACATGTCATTGAGGTACTTAATCAAGACCTGATGTTCGGCATCAATCTCATCGATGCCGACAGAAAGATCGCTGTTCCAGGTAATGGTTCTCATCGAGGAGGTTCCGAAAAAGCGTCTGGCGCACACAAAGCATATGAAACTCATTCCAGTGAAGCAAGAGCGATGGCATCAAACTCCGCCTTAGCTCAATTTGATGCACCTATGAAGACACCAATCTTCTTATCCTCAGCCTCAATGTGCTGAATCAACCAATCCGCCAAAAACAACAACGTTTTGTTGCTCAACTCGTGGTCGGCACCGGCATCGAACTCTTCGATTAAGGCATCAAGTTTATCCATCAGCTCACCATGTTGGGCACGATGATCCGCCAGGCCCGGATAGCCCATATTATGCATGGCGTCTTCTTCATGGGAAAAATGCTCATGCGTATAGCGCTGCAAGGAACATAAGGTTTGGCGTAAAACACTGGGGCCTTGTCCCGCATGACAAGCCACGTACAGATCATTGAGATATGAGATGAGCTTTTTATGCTCTTCATCAATAGCAGCATTGCCAACACTGAGATCACGGTTCCATTTGATGGATTTCATCGTGATTTTTCATCCTATGCCTGACACATAGGATGGATATGGCGTGTTGTGGCCCTGTTTACGATAAAATCAGGCGAAACAAACTCATTGCCGCCCAAAATGCCACCAAGCACACCAGCACCGAGCCCATCGCATACAGCGATGCGTTCACAATGGCACCACGATTCAGTAAAAAATAGAGGTCCATGGAAAAGGTTGAAAAGGTGGTAAACGCGCCCAGCATGCCGACCACCACCATGGCCCGGATTTCCGGGCTCGGCGACCACACCAGGGCCGAGAGTTCAATCACCGCGCCCAAGCCAAACGCACCCAGAACGTTGACGCTGAGGGTGCTCCACGGGAAACCAGTATGGCCGATGTGACCGATGGCGCTCATCATCACGAACCGCCCCATTGCTCCGATGGCACCGCCCAGGCCCACAAACATCAACAGTTGCAAGTTCACTGATCGTCCCCTTCTTGGGCATCTCGCTTGGTGCGCAGCTTATCCCAATAGGCCAGCCGTTTGCCAATATCGCGCTCAAATCCGATTTCTTTGGGCTGATAGAACCTCTGGCGTCTCATATCGTCGGGGAAATAGTTCTGCCCGGAAAAACCGTCTTGTGCATCATGGTCGTAATTATAACCCGACCCGTACCCCATATCCTTCATCATCTTGGTCGGCGCATTAAGGATATGCATCGGCGGCATCAAAGACCCGGTTTCACGCGCCGCGCTGCGGGCAACCTTCTCGGCCTTATAGGCGGCATTGGATTTGGGCGCGGTGCCCAGATAGATCACCAGCTGCACCAGCGCCAATTCACCTTCCGGGGTGCCTAATCGTTCATAGGCTTGCCACGCGGCGATCGCTTGGGTCAGCGCGTTAGGGTCGGCCAAGCCGATGTCTTCAACCGCAAAGCGAGTCAAACGTCGGGCGATAAAGTGCGGGTCTTCGCCGCCATCCAGCATGCGCGAAAACCAATACAGCGCCGCATCGGTGTCCGAGCCCCTGAGCGACTTGTGCAGTGCCGAGACGAGGTTGTAGTGACCTTCTTGAGCCTTGTCATAAAGCGGCAGGCGCTTTTGCACCACACGGGCCAGGTCTACGGTTTTAAGATCGCCGACATCCGGATCCAACTCCATCAATTCTTCGGCCATGTTGAGCAGATAGCGGCCATCGCCGTCGGCCATGGCGCGCAACGACGCCCGCGCGTCCAGGTCCAACGGCAACGATTTCGCGGTGTCGTCTTCGGCACGGCACAAAAGTTCTTCCAGCGCGTGATCATCCAAACGATTGAGCACCATCACCCGGGCACGCGACAACAACGCGGCGTTCAGCTCGAACGAAGGATTTTCGGTGGTCGCCCCGACCAAGATCACGGTGCCATTTTCCACGTAAGGCAAAAAGCCGTCTTGCTGGGCCCGGTTGAAGCGATGGATTTCATCAATGAACAGCAGTGTGCCCTGCCCCGCTTCGCGGCGTTCCTTGGCGCGGGCAAAGACCTTTTTTAAGTCCGCAACCCCACTAAACACCGCCGACAGCGGCTCAAAATACAGCTCGGTATGGTGCGCCAGCAGGCGGGCAATGGTGGTCTTTCCGGTGCCCGGCGGGCCCCACAAGACCAGGCTGGACAACCGCCCAGCCTTGACCATACGGCCCAAGGGGCCATCGTCCGCCAACAAATGGCCTTGGCCCACCACCTCGTCTAAGGTTGCAGGGCGCAGCCGATCTGCCAGGGGCCTAGGGGCCTGATCTTCAAACAGAGAGCTCATTTCATCACCGGATTACAATGTTGCTTTCGTTTCCGTCACGCTCGATCCGGATGATCCAGGTTGAGGCGGTTTCGCGCAACAGTGTCGACAGGTGTTTGACGCTTTGAATGGCAACGCCATTGAGCTTGAGAACAATGTCACCGCGTTCAAAACCCAGCCGCGCGGCACTGCCTTTGCGATCCAAGGCCATCACGATGACACCAACTTTTTCATGCACCAGGCTCAACTCATCGGCCAATTTTGGCGACAGGTTGGCGACCACGGCCCCTTGGAAAGGATGGCGTCCGCGCAGCAGGGTTTCGTTGCGTTTGGGATTTTCGGGGGGCGGTGCCAAGGCAAGGTCGAGGCCAAGCGAACCGCCACGGCGCATGACCTTTACGCGCATGCTTCCGCCAACTGCCAGGGTCGCAATGCGATACCGCAAATCCTGGGCATCGCGCACTTCTTTGCCATCGATGGAAAGCACCACATCGCCAACCTTCAGGCCACCGCGTTGGGCCGGGCCACCGTCATAAATGCTGGTGATCATCACGCCATAAGGGCGCGCCATGCCAAGGCTTTCAGCAATGTCTGCCGTCACCCCTTGGCCCTTCGCCCCCAGCCACGGACGCACCACGTCGCCGCTAACGATCAAAGAACTGACCACCCGATCGACCATGTTGGACGGAATCGCAAAGCCGATGCCGTTGGAGGCCCCGGTTTTGGAATAAATCGCCGTATTCACACCGATCAAACTGCCGTTTAAGTCCACCAATGCGCCGCCGGAATTGCCGGGATTGATCGCTGCATCGGTTTGAATAAACGAGGAGAGGTCGGACACACTGGACGTGCGCGCCAGGGCCGAAACGATACCGCTGGTCACCGTTTGACCAACCCCAAAGGGATTGCCGATGGCCAAGACCAGATCGCCAATTTGCACCTTGTCAGAATCGCTCAACCGCAAAAACGGTAACTTTTCGCCGTTGAGGTTCAATTGCAGCACCGCAATATCGGTGCGTTCATCGGTGCCCAAGATCTTAGCGCTGAATTCGCGGCGATCATTCAGCACCACCTTAATTTCTTCGGCACCTTCCAGCACATGGTTGTTGGTGACCACCAAACCGTCGGCGGCGATGATCACACCGGAGCCCAACGAGTTTTGCACCTTGCGCTTTGGCCCACGCATTTGTCGCTGCACGCTGTCACCGAAAAAGCGGCGGAAAAACGGATCGTTAAACAACGGCACGATGCGGCGCGTAGCCACCGTCTTGGAGGTAAAAACATTGACCACCGCCGGAGCGGTCTTTTTCACCAACGGCGCATAGCTGAGTTGGATCTGCTGACGCGACCCGGGCACTTGACGGTCTTGAGCCTGAGCACTGACGGCCCCATAACCTAAATAGGCACAGAGTACGAAGATCGAAAAGTGACCCCAAGTTTTGGGCATGCGATATCACCAATAATAATGTTTGAAGATGCGAGTGTAGGTTATCACTCTACAAACGAAAAGAGGCAGCCCAAAGGCTGCCTCCTAACGATTTATATTAGCCGAAATGGCTTAATCCTCGGTGGATTCCGCTTCGGCTTCGAGGCGGGCCTTATCGGCTGCGCCTTTGGCTTCGGGATCACGGTCAACCAATTCCAAATAGGCCATTGGTGCCGCATCGCCATAACGAAAACCGGCTTTGAGAACGCGGGTATATCCACCTGGACGTTCTTTGTA
>JAESUA010000054.1 GCA_016763255.1 Magnetovibrio sp.
CACAAGCGTGTCGTCAAGTGGACCTGCCGATTTGGTTTTTTGTCGCCTTTTCGGGCGTTGTGGTCTACGCCATGACCATGCATCTGTGGCCGTGCACCGGACCGTGCCTTGTTTCGGGGCTCTCCATGCCGGGCCAATAAGCTCTACTTTTGAGGTTCTCTAAAATGAAGAATGCTGACGACACGCCCCTGTTGGAGCGCCTGCAATCCGCCATGGACACCCCCAACGCGCGGCCCTGGTTGACCCGTTGGTCGGTGTTGGCATTGATCGTTTTGGGCATTGCCGGGCTGTTTGCTTTGCCCTTGGCCTTTGGCCGGGCACCGGGTGTGAGCGATTATTTCCCGTGGTTTGTCGAAAACTTCCACCGCTTTTTGGTGGTGCATGTGGATTACAGCTTCGTCGTCTTCTACTTGTGTGTTTTCGCCGCCGTGGCCCACATCACCGCCCATCGTTTGAGCGGCGGCCAGCCCCGCCTCATCGTGCTGGAATATCTGGCTTTTCGCATCGCCATCATGGCCATTGCAGGCATGTTCATCCCGGTGTTCATCATGCCCGATGGCGAACCGGTGATGAGCAACTATGTGCCGGTTCTGACCAGTCCGCTGTTTTATTTATCGCTGGTGGTGTTCGCCATTTCCATAGCCCTGATGGCCGTATTTGTGCTGATCAACGTAATGGGACGCCCGGTTGAAGTCCGCCAAAATCGTGGCCAAGGGATTGATGTGCTCAGCTTATCAGGCATCGCCAGCGCCCTAATATACCTTTTGGCGCTGGGTTATTTTTTCTATGCTTGGTTCTTGCTCGACGGCCAACCCAACACCCACCAATTTAACGAAGAACTGTTCTGGGCCGGTGGCCATGTGTTGCAGTTTCTCAACGTCGCCCTGTTGATTGGGGCCTGGTATGCGGTCAGTTCCGTGGTTTTGCAACGCGTGCCTTTCAACCCCATGGCGGCGGTGATCGCCCTCGCTGCGTTGGTTGTGACAGCCTTTGCCACGCCGATCTTTTCGATCGTATTTGAAGTCTTTTCCGCCGACTGGCTGCTGGCCTTCACCAACGCCCAGTACGCCTTCGCCCCGGTGGGTTTAATCGTTGCCGTGCCGATGGTCATCAGCGTCTTTGGCGTCAAAAATAAACCGTGGAAAAACCCCGGTTAAGTGGCGCTGATACTGAGCCCCGTGGTGTTTGGCATCGGCGGCGTCATGGGCCTGTTTGTCGATGGTCAAGACACCCGCACCCCGGCGCACTATCACGGCATGATCGCCGGTATCACGCTGGCGTTTATCGCGCTTTTTTACAGCGTGTTTTTGCCGTTGTTGAAGCGCGCCATCACCTGGCCGCGCCTCAGCATTGCCTCGGTATGGCTGTTCGGAGTCGGACAAGCTTTGGCCAGCACCGGACTGTTTATCGCAGGCGGTCATGGTGCAGCGCGCAAAACGGCCGGTTCGGAACAAGGCCTCACCGCGTTTAGCGCCAAATTGGGCATGGGCCTCAATGGCGGGGCCGGGCTTATTGCCATCATTGGTGGTGCTTTGTTCGTGTGGGTCGCGACGACGGCATTACTCAACAAACAAAGCGATGATTGAGACTGAAAAACTCTGGATAAAAGGCTCCAACGCTGTAAAGTTGGCGCAGGGAAACGTTCCGTATTGTCAGTATGGGGGACAAATGGAGGGGGTATTCCAACGTGCCTGAAGTTACACAAGACAAAACAGCCACCGAAGTCGAGGCGACAGAAATCTCGACGGATCAAAACGGTGACGAAACATATCGATTCCGTATTGCGGACTATGCCAATCTTTTGAAGCCACGCGTCATGATGCTGGTGGTCTTCACGGCCATCACCGGCGTGGTCTTGGCCCCGGGGGACATCCCCCTGTGGAAGGCCTTGATCGCCATTTTATGCATCGGCATCGGTGCGGGTGCATCCGGTGCCATCAACATGTGGTACGACCGTGACATCGACCAATTCATGGAACGCACGCAAAACCGTCCGATCCCGGCCGGCAAGGTGGAACCCACCCAGGCGCTGGTATTTGGCGTGGTGCTGGCGGTACTGTCCGTGGTGCTGATGTATTTTGCCGTCAATAGCGAGGCCTCCGGCCTGTTGCTGTTCACGATCCTCTATTACGTCTTTCTCTACACCATGTGGCTAAAACGCTCGACCCCGCAAAACATCGTCATTGGCGGTGCATCCGGTGCCTTTCCGCCGATGATCGGTTGGCTGGCCGTGACGGGTGAATTCAGCTTTCCCGCGGGTCTTTTATTCTTGATCATCTTCTTGTGGACGCCGCCCCACACTTGGGCGCTGGCGCTGTTTCGCCATAGCGATTACGAACGCGTCGGCGTACCGATGATGCCGGTGGTGGTGGGCAGCTACAAGACCAAGGTGCAGATGCTGATCTACACCCTGTTGCTGGTTCCAGTGACGTTGTTGCCCGGTTTTATCGGCATGTCCGGCTTGCTCTACACCGCAGGCGCAGGTGCGATGGGTGTGTTGTTCATTTATCACTGCTGGAAGCTGTTGAAGGATGACGACGACAAGCACGCCAAACCGACGTTCTTGTTTTCAATCCTTTATCTAACGCTGATTTTTGCCTTCTTGCTGATCGATCGGGTGGCCTGGCTACCGATGCCGATCACCCTCTAAAAGGGTCTCGCTGATGATCAAGACACCGTATCAAGACCTGGAACACCGCTTTCGGCGCATGGACGCCGTGGGCGGTGCCCTGTCCATGTTGCATTGGGACATGTCGGCGATGATGCCACCGGGCGGGATTGACTCGCGTTCCGAACAATTGGCGGTGCTGAAATCCGTACACCATTCCATGATCACCGACCCTGCCCTGTCTGATCTTTTGGACGGTGCCGAAGAAGATCAACACCTGGATTCTTGGCAACGAGCCAACGTCAGTGGCATGCGTCGCGCCTGGGTACATGCGGCGGCGGTTGATGCAGACTTGGTCGAAGCGCTGAGCCGGGCATGCAATACGTGCGAGACCATCTGGCGCGACGCCCGTCAAAATGCTGATTTCAAGACTGTG
>JAESUA010000055.1 GCA_016763255.1 Magnetovibrio sp.
ATGATGCCAGGCATCCCTGCGATAGAGGCAAAGGGCCCAAGGGCTGAATACGGGCCACCAACGGAAAGCGCGCCAGCCGCACCCGCCGCAAAAAGGGCTTCGGCGGTTTGCTGGGTGCGCTGCAAATGGGTGGTGAACCACACCGCGCCGTGGGGCAGTTTGGCCGCCAAGTGGGCAAACGACGCGGTGTCCGAGACATCCGCCTCGATGTCTTTTTGGCCCCAAATCTTGGCCAAATGGGCGTCCTTCACCGGGGCGTGACGCACCAACCACCAGCGCGTGGTTTGATATTCTTGATCTTCACTCATACGTAAAACACCGTGCGCAGTGCCACCGCCATGCCCGCCAGAACCAAGGCTTCGACGACCTGTTGGGCCGCGCCCAAGACATCTCCGGTAAAACCTGAAATTTGCCGCTGGGCCAACCAGCCGACCGCAGCCGCGCCAAGCACCGCCAGCACCGCCGCGACCAAACCCGGGCCTAAGCCCAGCACCAACAGAGCGATCAACACGCCAATGATCAAGGCAATCACCGCGTCATCGCGGCTGGGGATACCGGCCCCTTTGCCCAAACCACCGCGCCGTGCGGGTTTGAGCACCACCATCATCAACGGCAACACCGCGCGCGCGACAACACATGGGCTGTGATCAGCGCCCCGGCGGCCAAGCCGGGACCGTTAAAGCCACCCAAACTGGTGGCCTTGAAGCCGATCACCATGATCAGCGCCAACACGCCATAAGCGCCGATGTGGCTGTCTTTCATGATCGCGAGTTTTTTGGCCTTGCTCGCGCCGCCGCCAAAACCATCGGCGACATCGGCTAGGCCGTCTTCGTGCAACGCGCCGGTGATCAACGCACCGGTGATCAGGCCCAAAAAAGCCGCCGCCATGGGGTGCAGGCCCAACTGCGCCCCGGCCCACAAAACCAGGCCGGCCACCGCACCGATCAACAAGCCGACCACCGGCCAGGCCCGCACGGTATCGGACAGCGCAATCATGCCCTTGCCCTTATCCAACGCATCGGTCTCGACGGATTCATCGGGCGATGGGTCATTCCACCACTTGGGCAGCGGTACCCGGGTTAAAAACATCCACGCATGGCTAAAGCGATCCATCATGCGGCGATAAAACGACGTCGACGTCTCATCACCATGCACGGCGTCTGTCGTCAATGTTTCATCCGATTTGGCCATGGGGCCCCCAACTGATTGTTGATTTGTTTGATGCGTCACGCGTCTCAGGGTGTATATATGCTTTAGTGTTTTGAAATTTTAAGGTCTTTTTGGGGCCACTGCGAGTCTGTTTCATGAATAAAATGCCCACCATCAATACACTTGATGATATCCGCCAAATTTTGACCGAACTGCCCGGCCCCGATCTGGAGGCCGCCCGCGCCGCCCAGGCGCGCGAACCGCAGCTCACCAAACCGGCTGGATCGTTGGGCCGATTGGAACAGTTGGCCGCTTGGACCGCCACCTGGCAGGGGCGCTATCCGCCGCGCATGAAGACCCCCAACGCCCACGTGTTTGCCGGAAACCACGGTGTTGTGGCCCAAGGCGTATCGGCCTTTCCCTCCGAAGTCACCAAGCAAATGGTGGCCAATTTTGAAAGCGGCGGCGCGGCCATCAATCAAATCTGTAAGGCCTTGGGCGTGGGCCTGTGTGTCGAACAAATGGATCTCGATAATCCGACCCAGGATTTCACCGAAAATCCCGCCATGACCGATACCGAATGCGCCGAGGCCATCCGTTTTGGCATGAACGTCATCGATGAAGCGTCCGACGTGGTGTGCTTGGGCGAAATGGGCATCGGCAACACCACATCCGCCGCCGCCATTTGCCTGGCCCTTTATGGTGGCAATGCGTTGACCTGGGTTGGCCCCGGCACCGGAATCGACAAACCAGCCATGGGTAAAAAGGCCGAAGTGGTGGGCCTGGGCGTAAAACTTTACAAGTCGCACATGCAAGACGGCCTAGACGTGCTGCGCTGTTTGGGCGGACGCGAAATGGCCGCCATCGCCGGTGCGGTGATCGGTGCGCGACTAAAACAGGTGCCGGTTATGTTGGACGGTTACGTATCCACCGCGGCGGCAGCGGTGCTGCCCAGCATCAACAAACGCGCCTTGGACCATTGCAAAGTTGGACACGTCAGCGCTGAGCCGGGTCATAAATTGCTGCTCGAAAAGCTCGGCAAAAATGCCCTGCAAGATCACAACATGCGCCTGGGCGAAGCCACCGGCGCGGTGTTGGCGGTGGGCCTATTAAAGGCCGCCGTGGCGTGTCACAACGACATGGCGACTTTCGCCGAAGCTGGTATCACGGATAAGGATTAGTTGGCTCGACTCCGAAGGGCATAGCCCTGAGGCAAGCGCAAGTGCGCGCCGCGCGTATGCGCGTAAGCCAAGGGAGGCGCAGCCGAGCGCCCGGCGCTTGAGGGGCAATCAATCTTATTCACCCTGCTGCATCAGCAAACCTTTGACTCGCGCCATTTTCATCATGTGCAGGAAAAACAACACCGCCAGGGTTAACAAGACGGCGTTCGAGCCCACCGCCCAGAAAAAATGATCCCAGGCAAACACGCCATCAAATAAAACGCCGCGCATGCCCTCAAAGGTATGCGCCGAGGGCAGCGCCAGCGCCACCACCTGTAACCAACCGGGCAAGATGTCGACCGGATAATAAATGGCGCTGACCGGGGCGAGCAAGAATATGCCCAGCCAACACAGGCTTTCCGCGCCCAGGCCGTAGCGCAAAATCAGTGCCGATACAGTGATGCCGATGACCGTGCCAAAAATCAAAAGATTGGTGAAAAAGGCCAGCAGCGGCAACCCCAATTCGAACACCCACACATCATAAAACGGCATCGCCAAAAATGCCGCCGGGGTGACGGATATCAAGGTCCGCACCAGACTCATCAAAATCAACGAGGTGATCAATTCCGAGTCGCGCAGTGGAGAGACAAACAGTTGCGCCAAATTGCGCGACCACATTTCTTCGATAAACGGTAACGAGACGCCGAGGTTGGCGCGAAACAATACATCCCACAACAACACCGCCGAAATCAACACCCCAGCAGCCTCGGCCACCCATGTTGAATGGCCCATGAAAAACTTGGTCATGAAGCCCCACAAGATCATCTGAATCATCGGCCAATAGGCCAATTCCAGCAACCGCGGCCAGGACCGGCGCAGCACATACAGATGGCGCAACATCAACGCAAAAACCCGGCGCAGGGAAAACTTGGGCTGCGGTGCGCACACGTCATCGGGAATTTGCATCTTGTTCATGCCCCAACCCCTTCCTGCGATCCGTCCTGCGGCCCTTGATCGGCGCTGGTGCCGCGCGCGATGTCCAAGAACACCTGTTCGAGATTGTCGCGGCCATGACGGTGGATCAAATCGGTTGGCGAACCCTGGTCGACAATTTTACCTTCGCGCATCATCAACACCTGATCGGCCAAGCGTTCGACCTCCGCCATGTTGTGCGACGCCAGCAAAATGGTTGCGCCGGTGCGTTCGCGGTAGCGTTCCAAATATCCGCGCACCCAATCGCCGGTGTCGGGGTCCAGCGACGCGGTGGGTTCATCCATCAGCATCAATTTGGGCGCGTTCAACAAGGATTTGGCCAGCGCCACACGGGTTTTTTGACCCGCCGACAAATCGCCAAACGGGCGTTTTAAAAAGGCCCCCAACTCCAGATCCTCGACCAGCTCTGCGATGCGTCCTTTGACGTCACGAATGCCGTACAAATGGGCATAAATGGTGAGGTTTTCCCACACCTTCAAACGCTTCGGAAGGTCCACATAAGGCGAAGAAAAATTCATACATCCCAATACCTTATGGCGCTCATCGGGCATCCGTGCGCCAAGCACTTTAACCTCACCCTTGGTCGGGCTGAGCAACCCCAATAGCATGGAAATGGTGGTGGTTTTTCCGGCCCCGTTGCCGCCCAACAGCGCCACCGTGGAACCGGCTTTAATGACGAACGAAATGCCATTCACGGCCTGCACACCGTTGAACGATTTATACAGATTGCTGACTTCAATGACCGGCCGAATGAACCATCCATGGGGCTGAGATACTTTGCTAAATCTAAGTGGCATCGCGTTCGATACGGTGTTTAATTTTCAACAATTGGCGGCGCCGATCATCTTCAGCAATCAGATGTTCGATGAAGTGGCCCTGGAACATGGTGATGCCCACCGAACGTCCAAAATCAACCGCTTCACGATTGTCACAGCGCGCCAAGATCACCCGCGTGCGGCCAGCCTCCTTGACCAAATCACGCAGCTTCCTTTTCATGGATGTGCCGCCATCAACCAGTTCTGGGTTCCACATCACCTTGACATAATCCACGCCCAAACGTTCGCGATTGATCATCGATAAGTTTTGATATGTAAGACCGTCGAGACAGATGCGATAGCCTTTTTCCTGGCAGAATTCGCGCACGAACAAGAACGCCCCGAGGTCGGCAAAAATATCAATTTTTTGCAGCTCCAACACCATCGACCCACGTCGCGCCGCCGATACACCTTCGTCAAACGCAATAAATTCCGGGCTCAGCAAGGTCGAAACATTGACGTTAAAGCTGATGTCGCCGGTGATCGAAAACCTGTCGGTTTTGGACAACAAGGACAGCACCCGCTTATCCAAGCTTTCGGTGAGATACTGAAAAAGCCACCGGTTCGAGGTCAAATTGGTGCCCGGCATCATGGTTTCACGCAAATCCATGATCGAGATGTAAAGCTCCGAAAAAATCGGGTCGGGGACCAGTTTTTTGGACACTCCACAGACAAATTGACGGCGCACCAAACTGGTTAGATCGGTGCGCTGCAAGGCCTTGACCGCACGGCCCAAAATTTCTGGGTTGAGGGGGTCGCCATGATCCTGGCGCGCTTTCAATGAGGCGCGCACGTTGGAACGGGTTGAGGTGCGCTTTTCGGCGCGCCCATCCTCGCTCATGTCGCGGACCATTTTGATCAGCTCGTCATAACCGGTTTCGACATCGTACCAGGTGACAAATTCGGATTCCGAACGGTCCTTCTCATCAAACAGCGGATCGTCGGAAAACAAGAACTTGATTTTTTGCACCGTATCTTCGGTACGGGTGTGCGCCTCGGCTTTGTAGATAAAAAAGATGTCCTGGTTTTTAAGCTCGAACAATTGCCCCATGAGGTCGCTGACCAAACCTTCAAAACTATTGGTCGCGGCGCGGATGTGATGGTCACGGCGATTGGCGGGCATCAGGCTGGATATATTGATCCGCACCGCTTTGCGTCCGGCACGGCGGTCTTCCAGCCGCCGCAGGTATTCCAGCAGCAATTGTTCCTGGGTACGGCGGTGCAAATGAGTCGGCGATGACGATGAGCGCAGAGCCATTTCAGCACTCCTTCAGACTATATTTGTGGCACACCACCATGACGTCCATCAGATTATGCCTTTGTTCACCATGGCCGCGACCACGCTGTCGATAAAGTGGCCTTGAAAACAGCGGATGCCAAGATCAAGCCCCCAACTGACGCCTTCTTCACTGTCGACCCTTGATAGCACCACGCTGCCATCAGGCATATCTGCAATCACGGTGCGAATTTGGCGGGTTTGGTCTTGGTCAACGCCGCCGCGCACTTCTGGTCCCCAAGTGATCTTGATAAAATCAGCTTCCAACGATGTCGGATCAAAGAAATTCAAGGTTAACGGATTGAGGCCATCAATCAAAACCCGATAGCCATGTTCCTTGAGCCAATCACGCACGTATGTATACGCCCCCATGTCAGCAAAAACGTCGATGATCTGGATTTCCACCAGCACCTTATCGGTATGTTCACCGACGATGGCGTGAAAATTTTGAAACGGCCGCCCCATAATGGTTGAGATGTTCAAATTGACGCTGAGCGGCACATCCATATTGGAATAATCAAGCCGTGAGAGCACCTCCAAAACCCGCGCGTCAATGGTTTCCGACAAGTACTGGAACAACCAGTGGCTGGAGAAAATATTGATGTCCGGGGCGATGCGCTGGCGCAGTTCTTCCATCGCTACATAATGTTCGCGAAACGCCAATTTTTGATTGCGCCCCGCCGTCACGATCACCGCCGGTTGACGATGCACCACATCGCCGATGCGCACTTCCAACAGCCTTTGTGTGATGGTCTGTATATTTTGCGGCACCAACGGCTCGCCGCTCATCACCTTGGACGAACGGCCCGTGGTCATGGCGTCGTTTTGCTTGGCCTTAGTATCTTCACGCACCTTCAAAAGGGCGCTGATGGTCTCTTCAAAATCTTTGTGATCTTTGGCCTGACTGAAGTCATACCAGGTGGAAAAAAGATCCTCAGCCGACCCATCTTCGCTCATGGTCAAAGGGTCTTCGTTAAACAGCGCGCGAACCCGAAACACCGCATCATCAACATCATCAACAGGAGTATTGCGACACATCAGCGCAACATCGGCATTGGCAAAGGTGAACACCTGGACGTCGTGTTGGGCGGATAAGCTGTCGAGCGAACGCCCCACCATCCGCAAAAAGTGCGGTTGGCGATGAGAAGCGCGCAGCTCGGACAGGTGCAGATGCACCGCAAAAACACCGATGACGTTGTTGCGCATGCGATCAAGCAAATCCAACAGCCGCTTTTCCGGGCCGGCAGGAACTTGATCTTGTCCAGTGGTGTATGACGCAGAAATATCCGCCATGCTTGACGCTGGGCCTCCTTAAAAGTGTGATTCTTCCATGTTACGGATAAGTGGTTAATAGGCAATGACCTAAACGACTCCGCAAACCCGCTTATCCTTGTGAAAACACACGATAAACATACATTTAGAACATCATGACTTCAAATCAGCCTTATTCTTGCGCCCCACCCCCAAAAACGTCCCCCACACTGGGCCCATTCCGGGTCGAGCGGGGCACACGGATTTATGCCATCGGCGACATCCATGGCCGACTCGATTTATTGCAACGACTGCTGAAAACAATCGCCAAGGACAGCACATCGCCACCATCCCATTGCATCTTGGTGTGCTTGGGCGATTACATCGACCGGGGGCCCCACAGCGCGGGCGTGGTGGCCTGTTTGCTGAGTCTCGAAAGCGATCCTGTGTTTAAGGGCTTTGATCGCCATTTCCTCAAAGGCAATCACGAACAAATGATGGCCGAGTTTCTCGAGGGCAAGGGCGTCGGCGCGCTATGGCTCAAAAATGGCGGTGCGGCGACGCTGGAAAGTTACGGCATCAAAAACCCCTGGGGTGACCTTAAGCAGGTTCGCCACCAAGCCCAAGCCGCCCTGCCGGTGGCCCACAGGCACTTTTTTGACCATCTGGAACTCCACCATCACCAAGGCGATTACCACTTCGTCCATGCCGGGGTGCGCCCCCATGTTCCCCTTGAGCACCAATCACCCGACGACGTTTTATGGATTCGCAATGAATTTTTGACTGCCACAGAGGGCTTCGGCGCGATGATCGTCCATGGCCATTCCCCGGTTGATGTGCCGAACGTTTTGCCCAACCGCATCGCCATCGACACGCGGGCCTGGGCATCGGGCACCTTAACCTGTTTGGTGGTCCAAGAGGACACGCTGCGTTTCTTGTCCACGTGACTGAAATCACACAATATTTATGAAAAATGCGCTCTATTCAGAGTCCGGACACAATGATACTGTCCCCACTGGAGGAGACTTACACGTCATGAGCATGTTTGAACGCAAACGCATATTGGTCACCGGGGGAGCGGGTCTTTTGGGCTCGCATTTGTGCGAACGCCTCTTGGGCCTTGGTCACGACGTCTTGTGTGTGGACAACTTTTTCACCGGCCCGCGCGACAACATCATCCCTTTGATGGCCAATCCGGGCTTCGAGCTGATTCGCCATGACGTCACCTTTCCGCTGTACCTGGAGGTGGACGAGATCTACAACCTCGCCTGCCCGGCCTCGCCGATCCATTACCAGCAAGATCCGGTGCAAACCACCAAAACCGCGGTGCATGGCGCAATCAACATGCTGGGCTTGGCCAAGCGCGTCGGGGCGCGTATTTTTCAGGCCTCGACCTCGGAAGTCTACGGTGACCCACAAGTCCATCCACAAACCGAAGACTATCACGGCAACGTCAACCCCATCGGCCCACGGGCATGCTACGACGAAGGCAAGCGCTGTGCCGAAACCTTGTTTTTTGACACCCACCGGCAATACGGCTTGAACATCAAGGTGGCGCGTATTTTCAACACCTATGGCCCGCGCATGCACCCCAACGATGGTCGGGTGGTGTCCAATTTCATCCTCCAAGCGCTCAAGGGCGAGGCCATCACCGTTTATGGTGACGGATCGCAAACTCGATCTTTTTGTTATGTCGACGATCTGATCGATGGTTTTTTAAAGCTGATGGCCACGCCTGACGACGTCACGGGGCCGATGAATTTGGGCAATCCCCATGAATTCACTATCACCGAGCTGGCCGAGCAGGTGATCGAGTTAACCGGGTCCAAGTCGCAACTGATCTATAAAGACTTGCCCCAAGATGATCCGCTGCAACGCTGCCCCGACATCAGCTTGGCCCGCGATGTGATCGACTGGCAGCCGCAAATCCCCCTCAACGACGGCCTGCAGCGTACCATCGCGTATTTTCAGCAGTTGATCGCGCCTTAAATCGTCCTTCACGCCGCGAGGTCTTTGGTGGCGGGGGCATGTGAAAGAACGTGCTCAGAGGCGGCGTCGCGGTCTTCAATGTCCTTGATATTTTGCACCGTCTCGATGATCAAATCATCGAACATTTGAAGACTTTGCGGGGTCAGCGCACCGCTGCGCTCGGCCTCAAAGCGAAACAATTGCAAATTGTTGAGAAAATTGTGCACCACGTGATGCACCACCACCAAGGTTTCACGCATCACCTGGATGCGCTGTTGGGCGACATCTATGCGTTGCTGAACGTCATCGCGTTGGCGGCGGGTCTTGCGTCGCAGACAAAACAAATCCACATACACCGCCACCATCACAAACATCATGACCGGCGTCGCCTCAACAAACTCGGAATTGTCCACCAGCTCCAGTAAATAGTGAAACAACACCACAATATGTTCAAATAAATTCAGCTTATAGGCCGCCGTCAGCGGCAGATATAGTGCACCGAACACGACCACAACGCCGGTAACTTTGTAGTTTTGAACCAGTTTGATTACCTTGCGGGCGTGGTTTAAGGAGGCGGGTTTCATAAGGTCTCGTATCTTTTTTTCAGGGTGCTCTTCACCTAAGCCCACAACGCGTCAAAAAAATGGCAACAATGGCATTTTTTTCTGACGCCGTTCATCACCTTGGCGGGGCGCGCCGAACGCGCTACAAGAAGCATCGACTTTAAGTACCGGAAATCCGGAGGAACCATGAGCGCACTGTCCAGCCTAACCGATCTGATCGAACGCCTGTCCGATGCACGAGTTTTGTGCGTTGGCGATGTTATGCTGGACCGCTATGTCATGGGTGAGGTTGAACGCATATCCCCCGAAGCACCGATTCCGGTTTTGCGGGTCGAGCGCGAAACCACCATGTTGGGGGGCGCAGGCAACGTCGCCAGCAACATCGCGGCCCTTGGCGGCGGCGGTCATTTCATCGCGGTGGTGGGCGACGATGCCGCGGGCGCTGAAATCACCCGCTTGCTGGCAGACCTCAAAACCATCCACGCCGATCTGATGACCCAAAACGGGCGCCATACCACCTTGAAAACCCGTTTCATTGGGGCCAACCAACAAATGATGCGCGCCGATGTGGAAAGTACTACCGCCCTGGACGCCAGCACGCAATCTCAACTGCTTGA
>JAESUA010000056.1 GCA_016763255.1 Magnetovibrio sp.
ATAGAACTTGCGCCTGAAATCAATAGACTCAGAGCCAATAAAAATGCCAATGCTAATGCCAATACCCCACGCGTAAGCAAAGTTGCCCGCATAGAACGTTCCGCTGTGCTGCTGTCTTGGTGGCCGTGCCCGATAGGTCGCATGGTGTTTTGCTGCCCTCCCAGCAGTGGCAAAACGATTGTTATGCACGATGAAAATAAACTTTCATCGGCCCCTAATAATATTTCACCCACAAGCCCCCATTATGCTTCACCCACAAGAGTGTGCCCGGCGTCTCATGCAGTTCTAAATGTCTTATTGGCGCACGTATTGAGCGTTCTACCGCGTATTTTGCCTGTAAAGGTTACATCCAAGCCTAGTGATGACAAAGTATGCATAAGTATAGGGGGGGATACAATGGTATGTGGCACAGATTAGCTTGCACACTTAAGTTTTAGTCTGAATGCACTATTCAATATCGAATTGGAAATCGACCGAGCCAAAACTTTGTCCGTTGATCATCAGTTCGACCCGGTGGCGGCCAGGATAATAACGCCGTGTGGTGATGAGGCGAAACATATGGCGGCGAGTGGCGTTAAGGCTTGTGCCGGACTTGAGAACCGTATTCTTCCATTTGAACACTTTGGGCGAGGTCTTGCCGTTGGCGCGCATGTGATGCACGGCGTAGTCGATGATCAAGGGCTGATCGACTTGGCTGGCTGATGACAAGGCGATATCAAACTCCAACGCTTGGCCCAATTTCACCTGTCTGGTAAGCACGCTGAAATGCTTGAGGTCGATTTTGGGCTTGTCGTATCCCAAAGCATGCAAAGCACCGCGATGACCGGCCTTGATCAAGCTGCGCAGGCCGTGGCGTACCAAGCGCTGGCGAGCGGGACTGGCCGCGCTCATCCACCGCACCGCGATATTGCCGACCAAATCGGCATGATCTTTAGAGATATCGTTGAGATTGTTGGCCACTGAACGGCGCACATATTCGGATGGATCGTCTTTAAGGTTTTCCAGCAGCGCGACAACCGGACTGGGGTCTTTGACAAAGTTTTTCAGCTGCATGCCCCAGGGCAGGCGTGGCCGGCTGCCTTCGCTGACCAGACGCCGCACGTGGTGGTTTTGATCCTGGGTCCAGGTCGCCAGTGTTTTTAGCGTTTCGCCGGGGTGGTTGTGTAAAAAAGGCCGAATGGCAAATTCGGAGGTGAAGCGTGAGGTCATCTGCTTGAGTACTTCAAGCGATAAGCCCACATGGTTTTGTCCGTGACGGGCGACGTAGTCGGCCATGGCCATTACCGGCCAGCCCTTGATGCCGCGCTCGATCTTATCATCTGGGTCGGCGTCGCTGGGGTTGAGGCTGGCGACCAAAAGATCACAGGCAGAGCCAAAGTCATCGGGCAGCTGACATTCCAGCCCATCGGTGAGCCGCGATGAACGTTGTTTCAGTTCCAGACCATCGAGCCCGTCGAGGGCGAAGGCAATGAATTCATCGCCATCGAACGCGTGCGCGGTGTCTTGCGCGGTGCGCGAAAGATGCCCGGCCATCGAACGAATGACGGTTTCATTGAAGAAATTTTTAAAAGGTTCGACCATGGCTGTCATAATAAGTGTGTCTGGTGTCAGGAAATGTCAGTAGCCTTTTGCCGAGCCCATGTTGGGACTGTCTTCAGCGCGGTGATAGTATCTTTTTTGATGTCGTTTGAGAACTTCAATACCATATTAACGTTGGTGGTGTGGATCTGCGGCTGACCATCGCCATGTACGGGCGCTTGCGTGAAGGCTCGCCCCCTGGAACTCAACAAGATAATTGAGCAAGACCATGAGGCAAGACCATCCGGGGCATATGCCCAAAATTATCGGCCATCGTGGAGCCTGCGGTCATGCGCCGGAAAACACCTTGGTTTCCATCGCACATGCCGCCGAATTGGGTGCTCAGGCGGTGGAATTTGATGCCACCATCACCCAGGACGGCGTCGCCATCGTGCTGCATGATTATGATGTCGACCGGTGTTCGGATGGCAGCGGCCCGGTGGCGCTCAAAACCTTTGATGAAATCAAACGGCTGGATGCCGGTTCGTGGTTCGATAAACGCTTTGCCGGGGCGCGCATTCCGACCTTGCACGATGCCTTAAAGCTGGTGGCCGATAAAGGGTTGCGCCTGAACCTGGAACTTAAACCCACACTGGGGTGGGAAGAACCCACCGCGCGTATCATCGCCAAGGTGGTGCAAGACGTGTGGCCGCTAGATTTACCGCTTTTGGTGTCGTCCATGAGCCCACAAGCCCTTGATACGTTCCATGATCGACTGCCGGGGGTGGCGTTGGGCCTGATCACCTGTGCGATCCCCCAAAATTGGCACCTGCGTATGAGGCAACATCATTGTGTCGCGCTGCATTGTCACCACGATTTTGTAACCCATGATTTGGTTCAAGAGGTGCACGCCACGGGCGCGCGCCTGCATGTCTATACGGTCAATGACGACGCCAAAGCCAAGGCTCTTTTTGCCATGGGCGTGGATGCTGTGTTCACCGATTTTCCGGATCGTTTGGCGCATCACCACGACATCTAAAACCGCCGCTACAGGCTTTCTACACACCATCATCATCATCATGAAACGGCCGAAAAATCTTCACCAAATTGTGAAGGTGTCGTGGTTTGCTAAATCCATGCTGAACCAATTGCCGCGGGCAATCTCTGGAGTGTGTCCGGCTCACCTCCAAATGTGATCATCTTGCGTTTCTTTATTTGGACTTAGGTATTGGTGTGCACGTAAGGCGTGTTTTGTGGGGATGGTGAGAGATCTTGGCGGCATACATTATGAACGTGATGGAAGTGAATACACACTTATGAGTAATGAAAACGACTCATAGCTAATTATTGAGATAGCTACCATTTGCTAGGAATCGCTGACGTTGCTTCTGCATTGAAACAACGATGGTGGTGTGGGCTTCGCACTCACGCTGAAATGTGCCGGGCAAAGTGCTCAGGCTGTGAGTTGTGCAATTGCTCCCGTTCGGTCTGTGCCATTGCGCAAAATCAAAAATGTGTCCTTCGGAGAAGATCAGTTATGAACAGAGATTTTGATTGCCGTGAACGCTTGGCATTTTTGAAGGTTGATGAGCATACAAAACCTGAACTTCTCGAATTCCAGGGCGTCCTAAGTGAGTTCATTGATCAAATGTTGGATGACTTTTACGACCATGTGAGCAGCGCGCCCAAGATGGCGGAGTTGTTCAGTTCGGGGGATCACTTGGCCCATGCCCGGGCTCATCAGCGTGAACACTGGTTGGACAGTGTGTTCAAGGGCAAGTTCGATGAAGACTATTTGGAACGCAGCGCCGCGATCGGCAAAACCCACCACCGCATCGGATTGGAACCGCGGTGGTATTTGGGTGGATATTGTTATGTGTTGAATACGATCGTCACGCAAGTGGTGACGCGCAATGCAAACAGCCCTGAAAAAATCATTTCTCAACTGACGGCGATCAACAAGGCGCTGTTCTTAGATATGGATTTGGCCATATCGGTTTACATCGATCGTGCCGAAGCGGCGCTGTCCCAGCGCGCCAATGAATTGGCGCGTTCAAATGCCGATCTTGAAGAGTTTGCCTACGTGGCATCACATGACATGCAAGAACCACTGCGTAAAGTGCAGGCCTTTGGCGATCGTTTGCAACGTAAATACAGTGATGAATTGGGTGAGGTGGGAGGAGATTATCTGGACCGCATGCGCGGTGCTGCCAACCGCATGCAAAAACTGGTCAACGATTTGCTGATGTTTTCGCGGGTGACGAGTAAGGGCGGGCGGTTTGTTCCGGTCGATCTGGGTCACGTGACACGTGGGGTGTTGTCTGATTTGGAAGTCCAGATCAATGAGAGCAGCGCCAAGCTTGATATCAATGACATGCCAACCATTGATGCGGATCCACTGCAGATGCGTCAGTTGTTTCAAAATTTAATCGGCAATGCCTTGAAATACAGGCGTGAAGACACCTCGCCGATCATCCGCATCGACACAGAAATCATCAACACAAAAGTCGATAAGCTTTGCAAAATTGTGGTGAGCGACAACGGCATAGGTTTTGATAAAAAATACGCCAATAGCATCTTCGGTATTTTTCAACGCCTGCATGGACGCCTGGAATACCAAGGCACAGGGGTTGGATTGGCGCTTTGTCGAAAGGTGGCGACGCGCCACGGCGGAACAATATCAGCATCAAGTAAAAGTGGCGAAGGGGCGGTCTTCACCGTCACCTTGCCCGTGGTTCACGATGAGCGGGAGGTCCAAAACTATGAACATTAATGCAGGTGCAATCAGGTTTCTTGTCGCCGACGATGATGCCGACGATCGCTTTTTGATGCAGGAAGCGTTCGATGAGGCGCGGCTCGGCAATCCCCTCGACTTTGTTGAAAATGGCGAAGAGCTAGTGAGCTATCTCAAGCGGGAAAATGGTTATGCGGACCTGAAGGACACCCCCTTGCCGGGGGTTATCTTCCTTGATTTGAACATGCCGCGCATGGATGGTCGCGAGGCCTTGGCCGCGATCAAAGCCGACAAACACTTGCGCCATGTGCCGGTGGTGGTGTTCACCACGTCGCAAGCTGAAGAGGATATTTTCACCACCTATGATTTGGGCGTGAGTGGTTTCATTGTCAAACCGGTAACCTTCGAAGCCATGGTCGAGACCATTCAGTCGGTCACCGAATATTGGATGGAGGTGGTGCGCTTGCCTCCCGACCATAAGGAAGGAGATTCGCCATGAACGATGTGGTGCGTATCTTACTGATCGAAGATGACGAGGATGACTATATCTTGACGCGTGAATTGCTGGATGAGGCATATGGTCAAAATTGCACCTTAGACTGGGTTAATTCATGGGACGGTGGTGTCGAAGAGATTCGCAATTGTCGCCATGATGTCTATCTGGTCGATTACCGACTGGGTGCGCGCAATGGCATCGACATTCTTCGCAAGGCGATGATGTCGAGGTGTGGTGCGCCGATCATCTTGTTGACTGGCCAAGGCAACCGCGAACTTGACCTTTCCGCTGTGCAGGAAGGGGCGGCGGATTATCTGGTCAAGAGCCAAATTACGGCACCCCTTCTCGAACGATCAATACGCTTCGCCATGGAACGCAAAATGGTGGAACGCCAACTCATGACCTTGGCGCAATACGACAGCCTCACCGGGCTTGCCAATCGGTCGTTGTTTTTCACCCTGTTGGATAAGTCTTTGGCCCAGGCCCGGCGTTCCAAACGTCCCCTCGCGGTGTTGTTGTTGGACCTTGATCACTTCAAAGAGGTCAATGACACCTGGGGTCATGTTTTTGGTGATACGTTGCTCAAAGAGGTTGCCAAGCGGTTGGCCTCGTGTGTGCGCGGCAGTGACATAGTGGCACGCTTGGGCGGGGATGAGTTTTCCATCATTGCCACAGATTTGCAGTGCCCAGAAGACGTGGCAAAATTTACGGAAAAGGTGCTTGCGACGTTGGACCATCCAGTGTGCCTTGAAGGGCGTGAAGTGATGCCGACGGCGAGCACCGGGGTTGCTCTGTATCCGACCGATAGCTGTGATGCAGCGCAGTTGTTTAAGTGTGCAGATATTGCGCTTTATCAGGCCAAAGATGAATGCCGTGGCCGGTATCGGCTTTATGACGCAGATTTGGCTGCCAAGGCTCAGGAACGCCGGGTGCTGGAAAATGACCTCCATACTGCCTTGAGAAATGATGAGTTTTTTCTTCACTTCCAGCCCAAGGTGAGTGCACGAAACGGTGAACTGAAGGGGGTCGAGGCCTTGATCCGCTGGAACCATTCGGAGCGTGGCGTGATCCCCCCGGGCGAATTCATTCCCGTTGCCGAAGCCACCGGGCAGATTGTGAAAATTGGTGAATGGGTGCTGCGTGCGGCCTGCCGCCAAGTGATGGAATGGCAGTCCATGGGCTTGCCGCCGATTTCCATCGCCGTTAATTTATCGGCAATTCAGTTTAAACGAACTGCGGTGGTCGATACCGTTGCCCGTGTCATTGACGAAACCGGGATTTCGCCGCGAAACTTGGAACTGGAAGTTACGGAAAGCACCGCGATGGACAGCGCCGAAG
>JAESUA010000057.1 GCA_016763255.1 Magnetovibrio sp.
CTTAAGGAACTCATCCACGATGTCAGTGAATATGGGGTGTGCAATGTTTTGATGAGTGATTCGCGTGCGCTTTATGTGCATTGCAGCACCCATCTTGCATGGATCACCCGCTGCGCCCCATTTGGCAAAGCGAGCCTCATCGATGATGAGTTGGAGATCGATTTTAACAAAGAAACCACGCCCAATGATGTGGTGACCATCCTGGCCACACGCCCGCTCACCGATAATGAGCAGTGGAACATCATGGAAAAGGGTGAATTCAGGGTGTTGAAGGACGGAAAGACACGCCGCCTCTAGTTTCAGCTCAACGGCTCTGTCGAATAGACCTTCACGCGCAGACCACCATGATCGATGGGCTGGCTTTCATGGACAAACGCCAAGCCGGTCTTTTTCGCCAGCGAGTCCTCGCTTGTCACCAAACCGACACGCCAGCCGACAAATTGCTCTTTAAGTCTTTGCCCCAGGGAACGATACAGCGTGTTGAGCTGTTTCATATTCCCGATGCGCGCCCCATAAGGCGGGTTCACAATGACAAGCCCGGCAGGGCCATTTGGCGCCACAAGATCACTGATGCACTGTTGTTGGAACTCGGTCAGTTCGGAAACCCCTGCGCGTTCGGCATTGGCGTGGCTCATACGGATCGCCCCGGCATCTTGATCACTGCCGTAAAAGCGCAACTCAGGCGTAAAGGTGTTTCCACGCTCACGTAAATCCTGCCACGCCTCGCCATCAAAATTGGCGAGCTGCTCAAAGGCAAAACCGCGGGTGCGTCCCGGATGAAGTCGTGCCGCGATTTCCGCGGCCTCAATAACGAATGTTCCGGAGCCACACATGGGATCAACAACCGGCTCTTTACCCTTGTAGCCACATTGACGCAGCATCAGTGCGGCAAGGTTTTCGCGCATCGGCGCCTTGCTGACGGCTTCCTTGTGGCCACGCTTGTGCAGCATGTCCCCGGATGTATCGATGCTGATGGTACACATGTTATTAACAATACGGGCTTTAATGGAGACCTCGGCGTCACTTGAGATGGGTGCACCCAACTCGTCCTGGATGGCCTTGGCGATGCGCTCAATGGCCGCCCCGGAATGATAGATGCGCGAATTTTTGCACGTCACATCGACCCGGACAGCGATATCTGGACGCAAGATTTCACCCCAGGGAAAAGCCCGGGCACGTTTATCAAGTTGCGACAGATGTTGAACGCGAAACGCACCGATCCGCACAAGCACCTTACTGGCACCGCGAATTTCAAGATTTGCCCGCCAGGCATCCAACCAATTGCCGCGAACGGTTACACCGCCAAGCTCGCTCACGGGTTTGCGAAATCCCTTCTCCACGGCTTCCGCACGCAGAAGATCTTCCAGCCCCGGAGCCGTGACGAGAAATATTTCAAGATTTTTATCAGCGCTCATCGTGCATGAGTATCGCGAAGGAGGGCAAACGTCGACAACTTTTTGAGGACACTCAACGCGAAACTAAAGCCCCCCAAAGCGTACATGATGCGTCACCGTCATTTAAGTGCGGCGACGCATCATCACTTAGACGGAACCAGTGTACTCTCCACGCGCCGGGTAGTCGTTGGCGATTACAAAGTCGAGCGCCTGGATCATTTCCTTGAACACAGGACGGACAAACGGCATCGTCTGCACTGAAGCATAGTAAAGGGTTTGGTCGGGACGTACCAAGAAAACACCCGGCTCCGAGAACAGCTCGGGCTCTTCGATGCCGATTGAGGTCTTGCCGCGTGAGGTCGAAATGGACAGCCCCCATGCCTTCGCCACGGACAGCGGCAGGCCATAACCGATGCGCAGGCTTGAGGCAGCGATTTTGTCAGCCATCTCCTGGGCGCGCTCTTGTCCGTCGGAACTGATGGCTATGGTCTTCACACCACGTGCCTCGAATTCGGGGGTCAGGCGCTCAAGTTCCTTCAGGTAGTTCGCGCAAATCGGGCAATGAAGGCCACGATAAAATGCCACCAACGTAAACTGTTCTGGGTTTTCACTGGTGAGATTAAAATCCTCGTGGGACAGGGTCGCCACTTCAAGGGCCGATGTTTTCTGTCGGGGGACGAGCATTGTAAGTATCCTTTTGCATAAATTGGTGGCCTGATCATCAGCGCCATTTCTTGACAATACCGTACCTATAGATACAATTAGTCCTCATTAATTGATCGAAAGTACATTTTTGTGTCAAAAAAGCGAGTTGACCGTCTGTCCACGCTGATTCAGCACTTTCGTGTCAAGGCCAAGGTCCTTCCGAAGAGGGTTGATGGTAGCCCGGATGGTGAGGAACACGAAATGGCGGCGAACCTCTTCATCTTCGGTCAGGGCCGATTGGATTGCTTGGGCAAGGGTTCTGCGGAACTCGAAAAAAATGCACCTGTCCTTGTCTTTTTCCCGCGAGGGGCACCGTCCGACTTCAGGGCTCAAACCGGCCTGAAGGACACCAAGTATATCAGCGCCTCAGTCGATACCGGCGGTGAATTGAACCCGATCGCACAGGCCTTGCCCGACGTGGTGAGAGTGCCGCTGGACGAAGCGAAGTCCCTGCAGGCGGTAACGGATATTCTCCTCGAAGAAGCACTCTCTCCACGTTGCGGCGGCCATGCCGTCATTGACCGCCTTTGTGAGATCGTCGTCATCCGTTTGTTGCGCCACCTCATCGAGGACGGACAAGCGAAGGTCGGCTTGATAGCTGGGCTAGCACACCCGAACCTCTCACCGGCAATCGTGGCGATCCATGACCATCCAGAAAGACTTTGGCGGCTGGAAGACCTAGCGAACATCGCTGCAATGTCCAGAACACATTTTGCCAATACATTTCGCAAGGTGGTGGGAGTAACGCCAGGTGAGTATCTTTCGAGTTGGCGACTGGCCCTGGCGCGTATGGAAATCGCTAAAGGAACGTCATTGAAGTCTGTTGTGGGAAAAGTCGGTTTTTCGAGTTCGGCCGCGTTGTCTCGGGCCTTCAAGCGTCGATACGGCGTCACTCCCAGACAGGACCAGCTTCGTTCAGCCTAAAAAAAGCGCCGTCACACAGGGGGGAACGCGACAAGGATCTTTATAAATAATGGTGCCCGGGGCGGCCTATAGAAAATAAACCAGCACAATCAGTTATCAAAAAGTTTGGAAACAACCTGCGCATCAGAGAGCACGGAGTTACGTGGTCTTGCCCCAAACCTTAATGACCGCGATCAAGCTTCAAGCAAGCGCTCGATCGGCACTTCGGCCACATCCTTCATCGGGCGGGACAGATAGAACTCGGCGAGGAAATGGCCCTCGGCCTCCTTGCCGCTCGGGTCAACACCCCGGTCACACAGTTGTTCTAGCACTTGCTCTTGCTCATCATCAGAGGCGAAATCGCGCTGAAAGAAGGTTTGACCTTCAAGCTTCTCGGTTACATAGCCCCACTTGTCCAGGGACTTCTCGATGGCGTCAAACGGGAACAAGCGCAGCACAAAATTAGCAATCCAGGGCTGTTGGCCTTCGGTTACCGCCGGCAGCAAACGATCGAAACTCTTCTCGGTCAAATAACCGACGCATCCGGTAGACATCACAAGATCGACCGGTGCGAGCTTTTCTTTGGCCAATGCAGATAGCGGTTCGGTTTCGAGATTTACGGCGAGACCTTCGTCCAGCAGACCGGACTCTTCACCAAATGCGATGGCATTCTCGGCCTGATCAAGCCCGATCACCTCGATGTCCAGTGAGGTGTCAATATCGGCAAAGAATTTCTGGTTGTACGCGACGACCTCCTGAGATGTGGCACCCGTCATTTTCTTTTGGCCCCAATGTTCGTAGAGCTCGTCCATTGAAAGGTCGTGCTTGAGGATTGCCGCGTTGATGCCGTACGAACAGCCCAAATCCAGAACATGGACCGTATCGTTGTGACGTTGCTGTAAGTGGCCGATCAGTTTCTGGAAGATGGGTTTTGCGGTGTCGGGTATTGCGTAATCAAGCTTGTTTAGCTCATGGAAATAAGCCCTCGGGTCGGACTGATTATAAATATGATCCATGTCGGCTTTGACTTCATTGATGTCCTCAAAGGCGCTATCGCCTGACATTTATTCTCTCCTCAACTACCCTTAGGCACATGAAACACGACGCCAACACTTCAGAACGCAAGGGCTATGCGGACCAAAGAATGTTCATTGTGCTGGCTTAAACTTTGTGAACCTAACACAGCTACCTACAATTTAAAACCGAGGTGCGAAATGAGAAGTTGAAATACAACCAAAAATACACGGCCCGATCTAATCACAGATAGAAAACTTGTAGGGCACTGAGGGGCATTTTTTAGAAATAATGATGATTCAAACGGGCTGAATTGGACTGGGGTGACACAGTTTTTGCACACCAAGGAGCTGTCAATATAAATCCCGTTGGGCAATCAACGGGATTTATGTTTCAGGCCTTGGACGCGATTAGCCCGCATCGTCCAGAAACAATCCTCATCAATCGCTTTTAGTTCACAAATGTACGCGTGCCCAAGCGTTGTAGACATACAGCGTTCATTTCAACCTTGAAGATTTCACATAAAAAAAAGACCGGGCGAACCCGGTCTTTTCAAATCTTATGACAAAAGTCGTGTTAACGAATTGCCTAGATTTCTGAGTAGCTACACTCAAGAGGAGATTGCATCTATTAAGTTCATCCGTCAATATAAAACCATTGATAATATTATTATTTGAGGGGAAAACTGATGGTGTGGCGACTGGCATTGGACATGGGGACAAATTCATTAGGTTGGGCGGCTTTTAGTCTCAATAATTCCGGAGATATTGTTGGGTTATCTGATGCTGGAGTAAGAATCTTTCCAGATGGCCGGGAGCCTTCTTCGAAAGGTCGTGTTGGCGAAAGTCTGGCCGTGGAACGGCGTATCGCACGGGGGGCGCGCCGCAACAGAGACCGTCGCTTGCGGCGAAAACAAGATCTTATTCAACGCCTGGTCAAAATTGGCTTAATGCCTAAAGACACGGCTGAACGTAAAGCTCTTGAGAATCTAGACCCTTATCAGTTGAGGGCGGATGCCCTTGAACGGCCCTTAACACCCCATGAGTTGGGACGGACTCTTTTCCAAATCAATCAACGGCGAGGTTTTTTATCCAACAGAAAAACCGATGGTGATGATGAAGAAACCGGAGTGATTAAACCTAAAATATCGGAACTCCGTCAAGTTCTGAACGGTCAAACACTTGGGCAATGGCTCAATAGTCGATTGCAGAGCGGCCAATCCATTCGGTTTCGCGGGGAGGATGGCGATTATTATGCCGACCGCGCCATGTATTTGGATGAGTACGATAAAATTCGGGGACACCAACAAGCGCATCACACGTTAACTGAAGATGACTGGGATGATTTGCGAAATGGCAACAAGGCTCAGGGCTTCGACGGCATTTTTTTTCAGCGCAAATTGAAGCCGGTCGAAAAGGGCCGATGTGAGTTTTTTATCGATGAATTTCGCGCCCACAAAGACCTACCCATCGCCCATGAATTTCGGATACTGCAGGAAATTACCAATCTACAATATTACGCCAAAGATCATGAAAAATTTGAATTGGACGATCATCAACGGGCCCAGCTTATTGCTACCTTAAACACTCAAAAGACGCTCTCATTTGGGGCTGTACGAAGTCTCAAAAATCCGGATGGCAGCTTTTTGTTTCCCCGTGGCTGTCTGTTCAATTTGGAAGCAGGGCCACGCGATAAATTGAACGGCAATGCCACTGCTGTTGATATGAGAAAGTCGGAAATGTTTGGTGAAGGCTGGGATGCTTTATCCCCAGATGATCAAAACGATGTGTTGGAAATGCTGCATGATGCCGAAGATGACGCTCAACTGATTGAGGGGATACAGTCCCGTTTTGATTTGGATGATCATCAGGCCAAGGCTATATCCAAGTTTAAACTTTCCGCCAATACCACCCATCTTTCACGCAAATTTATGATGCGTTGTGCCGATATCATGCGTGAATCCGACCTGCGTTATGACGAAGCCGTTACACAAGTTTGGGATGATGATGGTGTTCTTCTGCATCACAGTCATCGGGCAGTTGATGAACTTTTGGAACACCTGCCTTATTACGGGGAAGTGTTGCGCGGCAGTGTGATCGGTGGAAAACCGGCCCATCATGACCCACAAGCCCACCCCGAACAGCATTACGGAAAGATCAACAATCCAACGGTCCATGTGGCGTTAAATCAGTTGAGAAAACTTGTGAACCGTCTAATTGACCGGTTCGGCCCACCAGCTCAAATTCACGTGGAATTGGTGCGTGATTTGAAAAAAACCGCTTATGCCCGCAATAAGATCGCCAAACAAAATGCAGCGTTTGCCAAAGACAATATGAAACGCGCTGATGTGTTTCGTGAACTCCATAATGGCGCAGAACCAACTGGTTTGGATTTGAAAAAAATGCGGCTTTGGGAAGAGTTGGGCAAAGAACAACTCAGTCGTCTGTGTCCGTTTTCCGGCAAGCCAATTTCTGCGGCGATGTTGTTTAATGGCGAAGCTGAAATCGAACACATCTTGCCATTTTCAAGAACCCTGGATAATGGAACCGCCAATCTAACTGTGGCCATTCGCCAGGCCAATCGGGTTAAGGGTAACCGTACCCCTTATGAAGCGTTTGCCAATGACCACCACGCAGACAAGGGTATGGTGTGGTCCGATATCGCAAGCCGTGCAAAATCCCTACCCAAAAACAAACGGTGGCGATTTGATGCCGATGCGATGGAGCGATTTGAAAAAGATGGCGGGTTTATTGCCCGGCAGTTGACGGACAATGCCTATATTTCGCGTGTAACGAAACGTTATCTCAGCAACATTTGCGACCAAAATAAAATTGCAACCGTGCCCGGTGGCTTGACCGCCATGATGCGCGGTAAATGGCATTTGAACAGCTTATTGGGGGATCATAATTACAAAGAACGCAACGACCACCGTCACCACATTATTGATGCGTTCGTGGTTGGGTTAACGGATCAAAGCACATTAAATACCGTATCGCACCAAACCGCGCGCAGGGCCGATGATCGCGTTTATATCCAACTGCCCGATATCACGCCCTTGCGCGATCAATTGGAAAAAAGGCTGCAAAAAATCGTGGTGTCTTACAAGCCCGACCACGGCACCAACGGCAAAATGTTCAATGAAACGGCATACGGTTTGGTCGCAAAAGACAAACAAGACCCCGACCTGAAAGGCTACGATTTGGTCACACGCAAAAAAATTGGGGCCCTGTCGGAAAAAGAAATCGGCGCTATTCGTAATCTAGGCTGGCGCATATTGGTCCAAGATTGTGTTGCCAAAGCAAAGGTCTGCGGAACCAAGCTGGATAAGAATGGCTTGGCTAAAGTCCTAAGTGAATTCGGCAACACTCATAATATTAAAACCATCCGTCTTTTGGTTTCCAACCAATCGGCAACGGTTATCGCGTCCGCACCCTTTAAAGCCTACGCCCCAGCCTCATTCGTGTGTGTGGACATCTGGCAGGTGCCCAAGGGCAAGCCGGGGAAATGGAAACAAGGGCAATATGATTGGCAAGGGGCTTTTTGGTCCTATGCCCAGTGCAAGGGGGAAACGCCGAACAAAAATGACGGGCTTATTAACGATCAGCCAATTCACCCCGCCGCAAAGTTCATCACCCGATTGTTTAAAAACGATTTGGTGGAATTGCGCGATGGCGAGCAGAGCACAATTATGAGAATTGCCGGGTTTAGCACCACCGATAACAGAGTCGATCTTCATCCCCAATATGAGACGGATGGCGCAAGAAAATATGTTTCTATCAACGTTTTACAACAATCATTCCTATACCGTTTAAGGGTATCTGAAGACGGTACAATCAGGGGGTAAGCCCATGGTGACACAGGTTGTAGAAATTGCGGAAGATGGTCATTACCTGTCCAAGCACAGGGGGTTTATGGTCGTCAAACTTGGTGATGTGGAAGTGGGCCGGGTGCCCTTGGATGACATCACGGCCCTTATTTTATCCGCCCACCAAATCACGTTGTCAAAAAACTTAATCGTTGAATTGGCCGAACGTAATGCCCCCATTGTGACCTGTGGAAAGACCTATCACCCCTTGGCGCTGACGGTACCGTATGACAACCATTATGATCAGACGGGCATTTTGTGGATGCAGATAGACTGCTCCAAACCGTTTGCAAAACGGCTTTGGCAATCGGTTGTGAAAGAAAAAATTGCCAACCAACGGATTGTGTTGGAATACTTTGAGCCAGAATCCCCCATATTGGTTGAATTGGATATTTTGACACGGCGTGTAAAATCCGGTGACCCTGACAACATGGAAGCCCAAGCCGCACGACGCTATTGGACGGCTTTGTTGGGTGATAAATTTCGCCGGGATTTTCAAACCGGTTTGGAAAATGCCTTGCTCAATTATGGTTACAGCGTGTTGCGTGCGGCCACCGCCCGTGCGGTGTGTGGTGCGGGCCTGACCCCAGCCTTATGCATCCATCACCACAACCGCAAAAAC
>JAESUA010000058.1 GCA_016763255.1 Magnetovibrio sp.
ACCCGCCGCGCCCCGCGACCGCTGCGATGGAGGTGCGCGCCCCAAGATTTTCCAAGTGTTTGAGACCGTCAGTCAAACAATCCGCCATAAAGGCCACACATTCGGTCAAAAAACCGGGAACAGCGATGACGTTGACGCCTTGAAAAGACCGGTCAATATCAACAGTTTTCCCCTGCCCTGCGGGCTCACCGGCCAGCGTGGTCAATAACTGCTCAGTCGGCCGTGCATCGGGCAAGGCTGAGCCGTGATCATCATTGAGGGTAGCAAAAATTTCACGAAACCGCGCCCGCCCGTCTGACAGGGCGTGCCGCTCAATTGCAAGATTAACGGGAATCGCATCGGGCAAGGACATGAGGACATCATATACCAATATACCAAGCTGTACGCACCATGACGCACAAACGCCCCCAATCATGGAGGCATTCATGCCGACCCATCGACAGCCCCGAGGGCTCTCAATGGGACAATTACGGCGTAAAGATCAAAGAGATGATCATCATCACAAACGCGCCCCCGGCTATCATTGCCACCCCCATCACAGGCAACAACAGTAACATCGGCCAATGGCGGCGCCTTGGTGCACCATGCAGATGGTCCGTATATTCATCGATAAATGGAGCTTGCATAAAGCCCTCCTTTTGCGCACACACGCACGCCAGAGCCCTCAATCGAACGGAGCTCAAATTTGCTGCTCTATATATGGTGATGTATGCGCCCGATGGGGCCAAAATCAATAGAACGTGAAGTAGGCTAGCTGCATTAACGGCACAGACGACTGTGGATTATGGCACTGAGCTCTTGGGTGCAGTCTTCGACGGTGCGTGAGCCGGTATCCAATACCAATTCGGCGTGCTCGGGCACCTCATAGGGCGCATCGATACCGGTAAAGTCAGGGATTTGACCAGCGCGGGCTTTTTTGTAGAGCCCCTTGGGGTCGCGCGCTTCACAGACTTCGATGGAAGCCGAAAGGTGCACTTCGATAAAGCCATCCCCGGCAATCTCACGCGCCAAGCGCCGTTCTTCATGATAGGGCGAAATAAACGCCGCGATGGTGATCACCCCGCAGCGGGCAAACAGGCCGGCAACTTCACTGACACGACGGATGTTTTCGCGCCGATCTTGTTCGCTAAAGCCCAAATTGCCCGACAGGCCATGGCGGATGTTATCGCCATCCAAAACATAGGTCTGATAGCCTTGATCAAACAGGTGCTTTTTCAAGGTAAACGCCAGCGTCGATTTGCCCGATCCCGATAACCCCGTCAACCACACAACCCCACCCAAATGACCGTTTTTTGCGTGGCGTTCATCAGGTTCAATTCGATGCTCAACGCGGCTCATGTTTTGTGATATATGGGCCATGTGCGCATCCAAATAAAGCATAGGTTGTGCGGAGCATATAGCCGGCACCAATCGGGGTCAATTATGGAGATCATCTCGACGCCGCGCACAAGCCATGAAACAATGGCCCCATGCAAATCGATGTCTTCTACGATCCCATTTGTCCGTGGTGCTATATCGGCAAACGCCGTTTACAGCGCGCCCTTGGCCTGCGCCCGGCCATCAGTGCAACGCTCCACTGGCGGCCCTTCATGCTGAACCCCGACATGCCGCCCGCGGGGATGGAACGCAGCGCCTACTTGCTACACAAATTTGGCACCGAAGCACGGGTGCGGCGCCTGTTGGGTGCCTTGGAGGCCACCGGTCAAACCGAAGAAATAGCCTTTCAATTTGATGACATCCACCACACCCCATCAACAGTGACCGCGCATCGTTTGGTGCACTATGCCGACGAACACGGCTTAGCCGAACCGGTGGTCGAAAGCTTGTTTCGGTCCTATTTCCAAGAAGGCCGCAACATCGGCGATCTTGATGAATTGTCCGCCATCGGGCGCTTGGTCGGGTTAGAGGGCGGCGCACTGGATGCTTACCTGGACAGCAGCTCCGACGTATCATGGGTGCGTGAGCAAAATGCCCTCGCCCATCGCCTTGGCGTGAACGGTGTGCCGTGTTTCTTGCTGGATGGCGAATTGGCCCTGCAAGGCGCACAACCACCGGAAATCCTCGCCCGACTTCTCGACGCTGCCGCCGCTTAAACACAAAATTGGCGTTGGTGCTTGGAGCAGGCGATTCTCACTGTGCAACGAAGGGGTGACGGCTTAAGCAGAAGCGATGTCGGCCAGGGTGCACGCCAAGCTGGTGACGCCTTTCAGTCGGTCCATACCCGAAGCCCAGCTCCGTTTGATCACCAGCTTGTGGTCGGGGCGCAGTTTGACCGTGCCGACCTGATCGGTGATGTAGGTGATCAAACCTAGCGGGTTGGCGAATTCATCGTTGCGAAACGACACCACCGCACCCTTGGGGCCACTGTCGATTTTTTCGATCTGCGCACGGCGGCACAGGCGTTTGATGGACACCGTCTGCAAAAGGTTTTCCACCTCACCCGGAAGGGTTCCAAAGCGATCGATCAGTTCCGCCGCGAAGGATTCGGATTCTTGATCATCGGCCAAGCGCGACACTCGGCGATACAAATCCATACGCAAGTTCAAATTCGACACATAGCTTTGCGGGATCAGCACCGGAATACCGATGGAGACCTGTGGTGAATAATCAGCCTGCGGGGCATCTTCACCACTCAACTCACCCTTAGCCTCGGCCACCGCTTCTTCAAGCATCTGCTGATACAGCTCGACCCCGACTTCACGAATATGGCCCGATTGCTCTTCACCCAGCAAATTGCCTGCACCCCGAATGTCGAGATCATGGGACGCCAGCTGGAATCCCGCCCCCAAGGTATCCAACGTCTGCATCACGGTGAGGCGTTTTTGCGCTGCCGGGGTCAGTTTTTTGCCCGGCGGCAAGGTCAGATAGGCATACGCACGGATCTTGGAGCGCCCGACCCGGCCACGCAACTGGTAGAGCTGCGCCAGGCCAAACATGTCGGCACGATGGATCAAGATGGTGTTGACGCTGGGCAAATCCAGGCCACTTTCGATGATGTTGGTGGACAGCAACACATCGTATTTGGCATCGTAAAAATCGGAAATGACGTCTCCCAAATCACTCGCAGGCATTTGACCATTGACCACCGCCACGGATACTTCCGGCACCAGCTCTTTCAATTGTTTTTTCAAGAACGCTTGATCTTGAATGCGGGGGCATACATAGAAGGTTTGACCGCCGCGAAAGCGTTCCCGAATAATGGCTTCACGCACCACCACGGGATCGAACGGCATGACGAACGTGCGCACCGCCAATCGGTCAACCGGCGGGGTCGCAATCAAGCTCATTTCGCGCACACCCGTCAGCGCCAATTGCAAGGTTCTGGGTATTGGCGTGGCCGTTAAGGTCAAAACATGGACATCAGCCTTCAAGGCTTTGAGCTGTTCTTTGTGCTTCACGCCAAAATGCTGTTCTTCATCTACTATTAAGAGGCCCAAATCGCGGAAACCCACGTCTTTTGCCAAAAGCGCATGGGTGCCAATCACGATGTCGATGTCCCCACTTTTCATGTTTTCCTTGGTGATCGTCATGTCTTTGGCTTTGACCAATCGGGACAATTGAGCAACTTTAATGGGAAAGCCTTGGAAACGGTCCTGGAAGTTTTTAAAGTGCTGACGGGCCAGCAAGGTTGTCGGCACCACCAAGGCCACTTGGCGTCCGGCCATGGATGCCGTGAAGGCCGCTCGCAAGGCGACTTCGGTTTTGCCAAAGCCCACATCGCCGCACACCAAACGATCGGTCGCCCGGCCGGATCCTAAATCCCCCACCACGTCCAAAATGGCGCGGGCTTGATCTTCGGTTTCATTGTAAGGGAAACGCGCCGCAAATTCGTCCAAAGCG
>JAESUA010000059.1 GCA_016763255.1 Magnetovibrio sp.
CGCGCCGAAGAGATTTTGAAATCGTTGGAAGCCGGTGAGCAGTCCTCGGCGGTGACCAAATTGGCTGACGATTTGCCGCTGTTTTCCCATGCGCCAGCAAATCCCGGGGTAAATTCAGGTCCGCGCCAAGCCTCCGAGATCGAAGACGCGGTGCAAGCGGTGTTGCCCGATGAGATGACACCTCGTGAAGCGTTGGACTTTCTGTATCGCTTGAAGACCCTGAACGCCGACGGCCAGAACTGACCGTACTTTCTGATTTGAGTACCGCCACACCTGATTATGGAGTGATGATGATCTCCTCATCTTTCGGTCGCCACGGGTCAAACTTATCCATCACTTTTGAAAACGGGTGGGTCTCGATGAAGGCATTAAGCCAGCGCTGCACGCCGGGATAGGGCACCTCTAAAAACCATGACCAATCGGCCAGCGCGAATTGGCGCACAAACGGTGCGATGGCGATGTCGGCGAGGCAGGCCTTGGGGCCGAACAGATGGGCCTGGTCGTGCAGCCGTTTTTCGAGCTGCACCAGGTATTGCTCGCCCGCGGCACGATGCACGATGGGATCTGCGTTGTCGTAGCGGCTGGCATATTTGTAGCGATCTAGGTGAGGTTTGAAATCACGATCGCAGTGTTTGATCAACGCCGCGACCTCATGATCATTGGGCCGCAGCCAGCCTTGGGGATCGTTTTGGCTGAGCGCCCAAGCCATCACGTCGAGGCTTTCATCGATCACCCGGCCATCGGGCAAATGCAACACCGGCACGGTGCCTTTGGCTGACAGGGCCAGCATCTCGGCCGGTTTATCCTTGAGCAAAACTTCGCGCAACGCGTAGCTTTGGCCGCTGACATAAAGCGCCATCCGCGCCCGCATGGCATAGGGACAGCGGCGAAAACTATACAAAATCGGCAGGCTGAGCGGCTTCATACTTCGATATGTATGCTTAACGCGTTGATCTGCAAGCCAAGTCGTGAATTGGCGCTCGTTCGCAGGCCTGATATCCTTTATATAGAGAGCAATAGGCCGGGCAGGTTGGGGAACCGATACGGCACATGGATATATAATGCTGCTCAAAATCAAAAAGCCGCGGGGCGTCATCTGTCGCAAGACCTTCATGGCGGAGCTGTGCGAGATTGCCCACAGCGCCCAGGCCGGTGGCGGCAATGTGCAAAAGCCAAAAGTAAGGGCCCAGGTGATGGGTCTGTTTAAGGGCGCACTGGAAAACGGACGCAGCGAAATTCAGCGGCGTTTTGAGGCCGGTGAAGTGAGCGGTGCAAACACCTTGCGCGCGGGCGCATATTTGCTCGATCAATTGATCCGCACGCTGCATGAATTCACCATCACCCATGTCTATGATATGGCCGATGAGCACATGAGCCTGATCGCCACCGGTGGTTATGGTCGTGCGGAAATTTCGCCACATTCCGATCTCGATTTGATGTTCTTATTGCCCCATAAGACGGTCGATAACATCAACGATGCGGTCGAGTGGATGCTCTACATGCTGTGGGATATGGGCCTCAAGGTCGGTCATGCGACGCGCAGCGTGGACGAAGCCATCAAGATGGCCAAATCCGACATCACCATTTCCACCAGCTTGCTCGAAGCGCGTTGGATCAGCGGCGACCATGCGCTGTTCCAGGTGTTTGAAGATCGTTTTGAACATGACGTGATCAAGGGTCAAGGTGCGCAGTTCGTCAAAGCCAAATTGGAAGAACGCGACATTCGCCATGAACGCATGGGCGATAGCCGCTATGTTTTGGAACCCAACATCAAAGACGGCAAGGGTGGCTTGCGTGATTTGCAAACCCTGTTTTGGATCGCCAAGTTTTTGTACCGGGTCAGTGAAATATCCGAATTGGTCAAAAAAGGTGTGCTGCACAAAGCCGATGCGCTGCGGTTTAATAAAGCCCAGAAGTTTTTGTGGACGGTGCGCGCGCATCTGCATTACATCGCCGGACGGCCTGATGAAACCATCAGCTTCGACGTGCAAACCGATCTGGCCAGCCGCATGGGTTATTCCGACCGTGAAGGTGTGAGTGCGGTCGAACGTTTTATGAAGCATTATTTTTTGGTCGCCAAAGATGTCGGTGATTTGACCCGGGTGATCTGCGCGGTGTTGGAAAACCAGCATGCCAAAAAATCACGCATCACGTTTCCATCATTTAATTTTCGCCGCCGTAAAATTCCCGGCTTCAAGGTTGAAGGCGGACGTTTGACCATCGAACATGATGAGGTGTTCAAGGAAGATCCGATCAACTTGTTGCGGCTGTTTCATGAGGCCGAAAAATACGATCTCGACATCCACCCCGAAGCCCTTCGCTTGGTTCAGCGCAATTTGAAACGCATCGGCAAAAAGATGCAAAAAGATCCCCGCGCCAATGCCTTGTTCATGGATATGCTGACCTCGACCAAGGGGCCCAAACGGCCCTTGATGCGGTTGAATGAATCCGGTGTGCTGGGGCGGTTCGTTCCGGACTTTGGCCGCGTGGTGGCGCAGATGCAATACGACATGTATCACGTCTACACGGTCGACGAACACACCATCCGGGCGATCGATATTTTGTGGCGCATCGAACAGGGCACGTTGGCCAGCGATCACCCGTTGAGCACCGAAGTGATCAAGGACGTGCAGTCGCGCCGGGTGTTGTATGTGGCGGTGTTGCTGCATGATATCGCCAAGGGCCGGGGCGGCGATCACTCCGTGGTCGGGGCCGAAGTTGCGCAAATTTTGTGCCCACGTTTTGGTCTCAATGAATGGGAAACGCAAACCGTTTCGTGGCTGGTGTTGCGCCATTTGGACATGAACCGCAACGCCTACAAGCGCGATTTGGACGACCCCAAAACCATCAAGGATTTTGTCGAACTGGTGCAGTCGCCGGAACGTCTGCGGTTGTTGTTGATTCTCACCGTCGCCGACACCCGCGCGGTGGGGCCCAATGTATGGAACGGCTGGAAGGCGTCGTTGCTGCGCGAACTTTATTATGGTGCCCAAGAATTGATGACCGGCGGTTTGCCGATCCAGCGCCGCGAAGCCCGCGCCAACCGGGTGCGCAAAAAACTCATCGATCAACTGGATCATTGGCCGACCGAAGATGTCGATTGGTTCCTGGCCCTCGGCCATGCCAATTATTTTTTGTCCTACGCGGCCGAAGACTTGGCCCATCATGGTGAAATCGTGCGTGATGCCCACGCCAACAAGACCCAGTTGGTGTTGGAAACCCGCGCGGTGGAAAACATGGACGTCACCGAGGTATTGATCCACACCTTGGATCACCCCGGCCTGTTTGCCTCCATCGCCGGTGCCATGTCATTGTCCGGGGCCAACATTGTCGATGCCAAAATCACCACCATGGGCAACGGCATGGCGTTGGATACGTTCTGGGTGCAAGACGTCGAAGGCCACGCCATCAGCGGCACGGAAAAGTTAATACGCCTCAAAAAACGCATCGAAGACGCGCTCACCGGGCGGCTCCGTCCGGAACGTGAATTGGCCGCCGAACGTTCGCGCCAGATGCCGTCGCGCACCCATGTGTTCGAGGTTCCGCCGAGGGTCTTGGTCAACAACGATGCGTCGCAATCAGCCACCGTGATCGAGGTCAACGGCCGCAACCGCCAAGGTTTTTTGCATGACGTCACGCGTGCCCTCACCGACTTTGGCGTACGGGTCACCTCTGCGCACATTTCGACCTATGGCGAACGTGTGGTTGATGTGTTTTACGTGCGTGACGTGTTTGGTTTGAAGCTCGATGCGCCGCCCAAAATTAAGGCCTTGCGCAAGGTCTTGCTCAACGCCATCGGCACCGCGCACGGCGATCCTTTGCCTAAAGACAAGGCCGCGCAATAGTCAAGCCAGCAGTTTTTCGACCCGTTCGGCGATGGCCAGCGATGCGGTCAGGCCGGGGGATTCGATGCCGAACAGGTTCACCAATCCTTTGACGCCGTGATGGGCTGACCCTTCGATGGCAAAGTCAAAGGCGGGTTGCCCCGGGGCTTGGATTTTCGGCCGCATGCCGGAATAGGCCGGGATCAACGCGCCGTCTTCAAGATCTGGCCAGTAGCGCCGAATTTGCGCATAAAAACTTTCCCCACGGGCGGGATCAACTACGTAGTCGATATCTTCGACCCATTGAGTGTCAGGACCAAAGCGGCCCTGGCCACCCAAATCACGGGTGTAATGACAGCCCAAACCCGCCGCCCCCGGCACCGGATAAATCAGCCGTGAAAACGGTGCCTTGCCGGAAAGCGAAAAATAGTTGCCCTTGCACAGATGGCTGGGCGGGATGTGGTTTTGAGGGAAACCATCGATCAGACCGGCCATTTTTTGCGCGTCCAATCCAGTCGAATTAATCACGCTGGTGCACAAAATTTCCATCGGCTCGACCCCGCCAACCTGCAGCAAGATGCCATCACGATGCACGGCTCCGCTCAGCACCGGAGCGTTGAGGGCAACGGCCCCGCCATGGGCTTCGATCTCGCCTTGCAGGCTGAGCATATAGGCATGGCTGTCCACGATGCCGGTGCTGGGTGAAGATAAAGCCATCAGGCATGTGAGCCCCGGCTCCAGCGCTTGGGCTTTTGCCCCTTCGATCAGCTGTAAATCGGTACAGCCGTTGGCGCTGGCTTTTTTGATCACCTCATTGAGGATGGTGATTTCGTTATCTGTAGTGGCGACCACCAACTTTCCGCAGCGCTGATGCTCAACCCCGTGTTGTTCCAAATATTCATACAAAAGACCTTTGCCGCGCACGCACAATTGGCCCTTCAGGCTGCCTTGGGGATAATAAAGGCCGGCATGGATGACTTCGGAGTTGCGCGCGCTGGTGATGGTGCCGATGGCGTTTTCAGCCTCCAGAACGTAAACCTCGCGGCCACTGATGGCCAGGTTTCTGGCGATCGCCAAGCCAACCACGCCCGCGCCGATGACAACGCAATCCAGGGTGTCGCTCATGGGAAGGTCTCCGGGGTGGGGGAAAAGGTGTAAGAAAGCGCCACCCTATCAAGGCCGCCTTGCTTGTGCCATGTCAATTCGTTAAAGCATCCGTTAAGGCCTCAGCCCCTAAGCTGGGGCTTTGCCGTTTGAAGGAATTGTGATTTTGCTAATTCGTGCCATTGCCACCGTCGGGTCCATGACCCTGATCTCGCGCCTGCTGGGTTTTGTGCGTGATGTCGCCGTGGCCTGGGCCTTGGGGGCGGGGTGGATGGCGGATGTGTTTTTTGTCGCCTTTAAGCTGCCCAATTTATTTCGCCGCTTGTTTGCCGAGGGCGCGTTTAATTTGGCGTTTGTGCCGATGTTTGCCGGCAAGCTGGAAACCGATAGCGACGATGAGGTGCGCACCTTTGCCGCCCAGGCGCAAAGCGGCCTACTGGTGGTTTTGCTGGCGTTTACTTTCATCATCGAACTGGCGATGCCGTGGGTTGTTGCAGCCATCGCACCGGGTTTTGTCGACGAGCCGGAAAAATTTAACCTCGCCGTCGATTTGGTGCGCATCACCTTTCCCTATTTGATTTTCATCTCGTTGGTGTCGTTGTTGGGCGGCATCATGAATTCGTTGGGTAAGTTCTGGCAGGCTGCGGCGACGCCAATTTTGCTCAACATCACCTTGATCACTTCCGTTTTCGCCCTCACCCCGTTTTTGCCCTCGCCCGCCCATGCGTTGAGTTGGGGCATCGCCATCGGTGGCTTGGTGCAGCTGGGCTGGATGCTGTGGCACACCGCGCGCATCGGCTGGATGCCCCGGTTGTGTCTGCCCAAGATGACGCAAGATGTGAAACGCTTGCTCAAACGCATCGCCCCGGTGGCGCTGGGTGCGGGCATATATCAAATCAGTTTGCTGATCGATACCATCATCGCCTCTTTGTTGGTGTCGGGCTCGATTTCGTATTTGTTTTATGCCGACCGTCTGGTGCAGTTGCCGTTGGGCGTGGTCGGTGTCGCGGTGGGCACGGCGTTGTTGCCGTTGCTGAGCCGCCAAATCAAGGCCGGCAATGAAGCTCAAGCCTTAGACAGCCAAAACCGCGCGGTTGAATTTGCCCTGTTGTTGACCCTGCCCGCCGCCGCAGCGCTGTTCGTGATCCCCGATACCATCGTGTCGGCGTTGTTTGAGCGCGGTGAGTTTTCGGCCGAGGCGACCCATAAAACCGCAATGGCGCTGATGGTGTTCGCCCTGGGGCTTCCGGCGTTCGTATTGGTCAAAGCCTTGGCCCCGGGCTATTTCGCCCGCGAAGATATGTCGACCCCGATCAAGATCGGCGCGGGCTGCATCGCCTTGGACATCGTCATCGCGGTGGCCTTGATGGGGCCGTTGGGCCATGTCGGTTTGGCGGTGGCGACGGTGGTCTCTCAATGGCTCAACGCCATATTGTTGGCGTATTTTTTGATCAAGCGCGGCCAGTTTCATTTTGATGCGCGCTTGTTGAAGCGCTTGGCACGCACCCTGGTCGCCACCGTTTTGATGGCCTTGGTGGTGGCGGGATTGGACTGGCTGCTGATCGATAGGTTCAACGGCTGGCTGGGCGGCGGCACGTCCGAAAAGGCCGCATCCCTGGCGCTCATCATCGGTGCAGGAATGCTCGTCTATGGTCTCGCGGTGCATGTGTTGGGTGCCGCCAACTTGGGCGATGTCAAAGGCTGGATGAAGCGCCCGGCCAAGCAAACATAATTGGGCAATCTTGACCTGTTAAGGTCCGCGGTCCATAACCCCTACACACATTATTCGGCATATTTAACCACCGGCATTTACCATCCGGTCCAAACGGAAGGGCATTTTTATGTCTCGCATTTTTTCGGGCATTCAGCCCACCGGCAATCTTCACCTTGGTAATTATCTGGGCGCGGTGCGCAATTGGGTCAAACTGCAAGACGACTTTGAGTGCATTTTTTGCGTCGTCGACATGCACGCCATCACCCAGTGGCAAGACCCGGCGGCGCTGACCGCCTCCACCCGCGAAGTCGCCGCGGCGATGATCGCGTCGGGTGTGGACGCCAAAAAGCACATTATTTTTAATCAAAGCCAAGTCGCGGCGCATGCCGAGCTGGCGTGGATTTTTAATTGTGTGGCGCGCCTAGGCTGGCTCAACCGCATGACCCAGTTCAAGGACAAGGCTGGCAAAAACCGCGAAAATGCTTCGGTCGGGCTGTACGCCTACCCCAACCTGATGGCCGCCGATATCTTGCTCTATCGCGCCACCCATGTGCCGGTGGGCGAAGATCAAAAACAGCACCTCGAGCTGGCCCGTGACATCGCCGCCAAATTCAATCACGATTTTGGCGTGGAGGATTTTTTCCCCCAGCCCGAACCGTTGATCTTGGGCACCGCGACGCGAGTGATGAGCCTCAAGGACGGCACCAAAAAGATGTCCAAGTCCGATCCGTCGGCGCTTTCGCGCATCAACATGACCGATGATGCCGACGCCATCGCCAAAAAAATCCGCGAGGCCAAAACCGACCCCGAAGCCCTGCCCGAAGATGCCAAAGCCATGGAAGGTCGCCCCGAGGTGGCCAACCTGTTGGGCATTTACGCGGCGCTTTCCGATACCAGCCTGGACGACGTCATCGCCCAGTTTGCCGGTCAGGGGTTTGGTGCGTTCAAGAAAGACCTGGCCGATTTGGCGGTGGCCAAACTGGGCCCGATCCAGGATGAAATGCGCCGTTTGATGGATGATACGGCGCACATCGATGCGGTGCTCAAAGACGGTGCCCAGCGCGCACGGTCAATCGCCGCACCAATCATGACAGAAATAAAACAGACGGTCGGGTTCTTGAACGTTTGATCCAGAATGCATATATCTCCGCCGTGATTACATTTCAGCGGCGGGGATATGATGCGCTTGGATCTCGATAAAGGACTTTTGAACTCGATACTCGCCGTCGCCGCGCTGGTCGAGGCTCGCGACCCTTATACCGGCGGCCATTTGTGGCGGGTGGCGCAGTTTTCGCGCATGCTCGGCGAGAAAGCTGGCTTAAGCAACGGTGAGGTTTTTCAGGTCAGCCTCGGCGGCTACCTTCATGATTTAGGCAAAGTCGGGGTGCCCGACGAGATCCTCAACAAACCGGGTCGTTTGACCGCCGAAGAATATGCCGTCATCAAGACCCATCCCCAGGTCGGTCAGCGCGCCATGGCACCTCATCCGATGGCCCCGTTGGCGATGGATCATATCCTCAGCCATCACGAACGCCCCGATGGCAAAGGTTATCCGCATAATTTAGAGGGTGAGCAAGTCCCCTATCAGGCACGTATCGTCGGCATCGCCGATGCGTTTGACGCCATGACCAGCACGAGGCCTTATCGCACCGGCATGGCCATCGAAAAAGCCTTGGCCATCATCGAGGCGGGCAAAGGTACACAATTCGACGCCGCGTTGGCCGATGATTTCTTAAACCTTGGCAAAGCCGGGGCGTTGGCGCACATCGTCGGCCACTCATCCGAAGGCATGGCCTTAGCCGAATGCCCGGTGTGCGGCCCGATCCTGGCGCTAAGCCCGGACACCCAAGATGGCGACAAGATCTATTGCACCTCGTGTACCGGCGAGTTGCAAGTGCACCGCAACGCGACCCGGTTTGAGACCGCACCAACCGGTCAATTGGGCGATGCACAAGCCATGATTCCAATGATCGAGACGGCGTCAATGCGTGAAATTCTCGACGCCGTACCGGGCCATATTCACCTGCCGGATGAAAGCCCCTACAACGGCGTGGGTTGATCCCTGCACCATTTAGCCCCATATTCTGGGCAACACACACACAGTTTTAAACAGTGAGAGAACGCTCATGTTCATCCAAACCGAAGCGACCCCGAACCCCGCCACCTTGAAATTCCTTCCGGGCACCCAGGTTATGGGCTCGGGCACCGCCAACTTCACCGATGCCGCCAGCGCCAGCAATTCGCCCTTGGCTTTGCGTCTGTTTGACATCGACGGCATCGACGGCATCTTCCTCGGCGCTGACTTTATCACCGTGACCAAGGCCGATGAGGCCGCTTGGGACGTCATCAAGCCACGCGTTTTGGCCGCCGTGATGGATCATTTCACCCAAGGTCTGGCGGTCATAACCGAAACCGCTGCTGAGGAAAGTTCCGACGAAGACGATTCCGATGCGGTCAAACAAATCAAAGAGTTAATCGAAACCCGGGTGCGTCCGGCGGTGGCTCAAGATGGCGGCGATATTGTCTTTCGCGCGTTTGAAGAAGGCGTGGTTTATCTGCACATGCAAGGCGCTTGCGCCGGTTGCCCCAGCTCCACCGCGACCTTGAAGAACGGCATTGAAAATATGCTGCGTCACTACGTCCCGGAAGTGGTTGAGGTGCGTGCGGTCAACTGATCCACATAGCCAATAATCTCATAAAATTTTAGCTTTATTGCAATCGCTCCAAGTCACTCTGGCTTGGGGCGATTGCATTTTTCACTGTATTCTCAGACACTTCCGCCTGTGGAAAAAAAGAGGCTGGAAATGGCATTTTTTTCACGTAAAAGAGCGCCGAAGTTCACCCCGATGAAGTGCTCGAAAGCAGCACCGCGGCAGTGAAACACAGATCAGTCGATCAAGCGTCTCAACATAAGGGACGGATCGAGGAGGGAACGGGCCTTCGCAAATTGAGTTGCGGACAATCCCGAAGAGCCACATTGGCGACCTTTTATAGCGGCAGATCGAGACTGTTAACGAACATGAAGACATTTCATTGGTGCTCTTTGGGTGCAGCCAGTTCTATGGTTGTGGTGCTGTTTGGCGTAGCCTGGTTGATGCCGACGCCTAGCGGCACATCCGTGGCGCGCGCCAGCTTCCCTACCAAAGCCTACGTTAGCGAAAGCCAGCGCCGTGATGCGGTGCGGGCCGCGCGGGCCGTAGCCAGGGCCGCGCTTGCACGGACCTCGGAGCTGGCCGCCCAGACCGACGAGTTGGCCGACATGGAAACCGCTTCGGGCCCGCTTGATGGTGGCCTGGACTATGATCTTGATGCGGTGTTTCAAGGTGATGTTAGCGTGCCCCGCCTGAGCCTGGTGAGTCTACCGGGCGATTTGCGCGCGATCCGTGAAACCTCGCAGCGCAAAACGCTATTTTTCAAATCCGTATTGCCCTTGGTGTTGCAGGTTAACGAGCAAATTGTCGAAGATCGACAGCGCCTTTGGGATCTTCACGCTCAATTGAAGACCGGCTCTAAGTTGGTTGCGTTGGACCGTTTGTGGCTGGCTGTGATGGCCGAACGTTATGGCACCAAGCGCGGCGATATTGAAGCGGTCTTGGATCGTCATGATGTGGTGCCGCCATCATTGGCTTTGGCCCAAGCCGCCACCGAAAGTGCCTGGGGCACGTCGCGTTTTGTGCGTGAAGGCAACGCCATGTTTGGTGAGTGGACATTTACCAAGAAACAAAAAGGCATCGTGCCCAAGGAGCGCCTCACCGGCAAATCGCATCGCGTGCGGGCCTTTGATACCCTTTATGAATCGGTGCTTTCGTATGTCACCAATCTCAATAAACACAACGCCTATAAAGAATACCGTGCCATGCGATCTCAAATGCGCATCAACGGCCAAGCGGTTGACGGCATGGTCTTGGCGGGGGCGTTGCATCGTTATTCGGAACGCGGCGCGGCGTATGTTTCGGAACTGCGCTCGATCATTTCCGGCAATGACCTTGATCTACTGGACACGGCGCAGCTCAGCAGCGATGGAAAATTTGAACCGCTGAGTTAAGAGGCTGGTTTTAAAATTAAAAAAGGCTCGCCGTGTGCGGGCCTTTTTTCGTATGCCGACGACACTCTTCGTCCTGGTTGAGGGCCAATTCTTTTTGCAGTTTTTTGGTCAGTCCCAGGGAGATGATGAGGTGAGAGTCCGCCAGATATTCTTTCAATTGATCATCTGAAAGTCCCGGCTCGGCGTAATTTTGAATCCACTTCATGCCCCGTGAGGCCAAATACGGGGCCGGGCGTAATCCCGGCGCGTCGCGTAAAATTTCGTAGGCCATTGGTGAAACTTTAAAAGTTACGCCGGGGTATTTAGCTTTGTTCCAGCCTGCGATGGCAAACACTTTGGGGCCGACTTTCCACACGTGCGAACCACCCCACTGCACCACATGATGGGTTGCGGGCAAGGACCGGCAGTAATCATTATAGTCATCCACATTCATCGCCAGGCGCCTTTGTGGGGGCTATTTAACGTACAACAATTGACCAAACCAGCGCCAACGGCCTTCGTTATTGGGCCCGGTTGCGGGCAAGGTGCAATTTAGTCGGGTGCGCCCTTGGGGCAGCTTTTGGGTCATGCGCACCTCGATGCGCGGGCCCAAACGTTCGATCTTCAGCTTGCCTTCGTGGTTGGAAAAGCACGCCAGTCGGTCGGCGTGGGGGAAATTTTCGGGCACGGTGAAGCCCATATACGGCGGGTTCACGTTGGGGTCGATCACGGTGTCGTGGGGGATCATGTCTTGCACCGGGATCGGCAGCGCGCTGGCCGCGGTTTTCAGGCGTGTCAGGTCGCCATAAATTTCGTTTAAGGCGAAGCGTGGAATTTGGTAAATGCCGGTTTGAGCGCCGAACGCCCCGGAATGCTGGCCAAAACCGGCGACAAAACCGGCTTGCTGGACGGTTTTGATGACGGCGGTGGAAAATTCACCATAAGGATAGGCGATGATGTTGGGCACGTAGCCCAATTCTTCTTGAAAGCGGCGATTGGAGCGGTCCAGATCTTCGGCGTTTTGTTGCGCGGTGGCGTCGATCATGTGCAGGTGCGATGCGGTCTGGCTGCCGATGGTGACCAACGGATCTTCGGCAATCTCGCGGATCATGTCCCAGCTCATATAGCGCAGCAGTCCGCGATCGACCGGATCGGTGGCGACGAACAAGGTGAA
>JAESUA010000060.1 GCA_016763255.1 Magnetovibrio sp.
ACCGAGCGTGATGGCAGCGGTGAAACGGACCTCACCGGTGTTGGCATCATATTGCTGGTCGAAGACGAAGATGCGGTGCGCATGTTTGCATCGCGCGCCTTGCGCAACAAAGGTTACACCGTGCTTGAAGCCGGCAACGGCGAAGAGGCTCTGGAAGTCATCAATGCCACCGAAGAACAAATCGATTTGATCATCACCGACGTGGTGATGCCGGGCATGGACGGCCACACATTGGTGCAGTTCGTGCGTCAGGAAATGCCCGATATGAAGGTGATTTTGATTTCCGGTTTTGCCGAAAACGTGATTCCCGGCGGCATTCAAACCGACAGCGGCTTTTCCTTCTTGCCCAAACCGTTTTCCCTTAAAGATTTGGCGGCAAAAGTAAAAAGTGTTCTGGCAGAGTGATTTAGAATTTTTGAATGCATCTACTTCTCAGCAAAACATTGAATCCTCTTTGCGCAGAAATCATATGTAGATAACCATTTGATAAGTATTGAGGTTTGCATGTCTGCATCACTCCATCGCACCCTGTGGAAAGGGATCATAGCCAGTTTTCTTGTCATTAGCGGTGTGGCCGCAGTCATCACCCTGTGGCCAAAACCACCCTTTGTCATCGGCGTGGTGAACCATGCCGGGGTAAACTCCCCTGTCTTGGAGGGTTTTGAATCGGGCCTGCGTGAGCAGGGCTTTGTTAGCGGGCGCGATGTTATCTATGTCTACGATGGCCCCACCGATAGCGTTGATCTGGTGCTTCAGCAAGCACGCAAATACATGCAAATGAATGCCAACATGCTTCTGGCCCTTTCGACCCCTGCGGCATTAGCCGCCAAAGAGGCTGCACAACAAACCCAGACGCCGGTTTTGTTTGCACCGTCCGGCACTCCCGTGGCCTCTGGTTTGGTAGCGTCTTTGGATCATCCCAATGGATATGTCTCCGGCGTGATGTTTGGCGTGCAAGAAGGCAAGCGGCTGGAATGGTTCGTGCGCATTGTACCGGGCGCGCACACCTTGCTTTATCCCTACAATCCTGCCGATAAAAGCCCGACCACGCTGCTCAAGGTGGTACGCGCAGCGGCCGATATGCTGAAGGTTAAAATTGTGCCGGTCTCGACGCCCAATGTTGAAGCGCTACGCCTGGCTTTACGCAACATTGCGCCTGAAATTACCGGAATATTTGTATCCGCGGATGCCCTGGTGGCTTCGCACATGGATATGATTGTCGCTGAAGCTGATGCCAAAAGCTTGCCGGTCAGCGCGCCGCATCGTGGCGGTGTGCTTGATGGCGCTCTGATGGCTTATGGCTTCAGTCTTTATGACGTGGGCCGACAGGCCGCGCGGTTGGCGGCCCAGGTGATCGGTGGCACCTCACCGGCAGAGTTGCCGGTGCAAACCGCCGCGTTCAAATTGACCATCAATATCCGGGTTGCGCGAAGGCTTGGGGTGCTGATACCTCATGATATCTTACGTCAGGCACAGCTCGTGGGGGGCTGAGCACGTTCATTGATCATCAGCATATGGCGTTGGACTTTATGTCGAAGAGTTCCATAATGCATGGCGGTGCTCAAAACGATTCCCAAACAATTCACACAGCCATCGTCGATGACGTAATAATTGCGATTTCTGTGCAAAATATAAGAACACCGTGTGAACATGCAATGATTTATCGTTATATTTCAATGTATTAAAATATGCCTAGACAATGAGAACAAAATAGGTACATCCTGATCTCCATTGAACAACATTAACCTCTATGAAACAGTGGAGTGGGGATCATGTCGCAATCAGCTTTACGCTTAGTGGAGAAAGGCTCCGTGGACAAAAATAAGGCTCTTGAAGCCGCAGTGTCTCAAATCGAACGTGCGTTCGGCAAGGGCTCAGTAATGAAGCTCGGCCAACGTGAAACGGTCGAAGCAGAAACCATCTCAACGGGGTCCATCGGACTCGATATCGGACTCGGAATCGGCGGTCTGCCGAGGGGCCGGGTGGTGGAAATTTATGGTCCGGAAAGTTCCGGCAAGACCACCTTGGCGCTGCATGTCATCGCCGAAGCGCAAAAGACCGGCGGTACCTGCGCGTTTGTCGATGCCGAACATGCGTTGGACCCGATCTATGCCCAAAAACTTGGCGTCAACATTGACGAGTTGCTGATTTCGCAGCCCGATGGCGGCGAGCAGGCATTGGAAATCACCGATACCCTGGTGCGCTCCGGTGCGGTGGATGTGTTGGTGGTGGATTCGGTCGCTGCCCTGGTGCCGCGCGCCGAACTCGAAGGCGAAATGGGCGACCACCATGTTGGTTTGCAGGCTCGCTTAATGAGCCAAGCGCTGCGTAAATTGACCGGCTCTGTGGCGCGTTCTAAAACATTGGTGATCTTCATCAACCAGATCCGCATGAAAATCGGTGTGATGTTCGGTAACCCCGAAACCACTACCGGCGGCAATGCACTCAAATTCTACAGCTCGGTGCGACTGGAAATTCGTCGCATTGGGGCGATCAAGGACCGTGATGAGGTGGTCGGCAACCAGACCCGCGTCAAGGTGGTCAAAAACAAGATGGCCGCACCGTTTAAGATGGTTGAATTTGACATTATGTACGGTGAAGGCGTGTCCAAGATGGGCGAACTGCTCGATCTGGGGCTTAAAGCTGAATTGGTCGAAAAATCCGGTTCGTGGTTTTCGTGTAATTCGGTGCGCATCGGCCAAGGCCGTGAAAACTCCAAGCAATATTTGCGCGATAACCCGGAAATGGCCGAAGAACTCGAACGTAAAATCCGTGCCAATGCAGGCCTGACACCCGATAAGAAGCCAGCCGGTGGATCGGATGCCAAGTCTAAAGACGGCACTGATTTGGCCGGATCAGTACCGTCTGGCACGGGTGGTGGCGGTAAAAAGACCAAAAAATAACATCACGCATTTCTCCGCATGATCCCCATGCGCTGAGCGCGGCCCCTTGAGGTTCATTTTATGAGCTTCACCGGGGCCGCGCTTTGCGTTGTGCTGCGCAAACAGCGCCTTCGATGGCCCGGATTGTGGGCGTTTGGGTGGTTGTCGTGGTGGGCAGGCCCTAGTGGACAGAACGGGAGATCCCCTGTAAAAACAATTTCGCCTGATGTGGAGCAAAAGCCCCACAATCATGCCCCTATTGAACGCATACGAACAGTCGGACCATGCCCCATGCAAACCGCTAACGACATCCGCAAGGCCTTCCTCGATTTTTTCGCCAAAAATGGCCATCAACAGGTCGCTTCGAGTCCCCTTGTGCCGGACAACGATCCGACCTTAATGTTCGTCAATGCGGGCATGGTGCCGTTTAAAAATGTCTTC
>JAESUA010000061.1 GCA_016763255.1 Magnetovibrio sp.
GGCATCCAGGACGACGCAACAGGTGCCAAGGGCATCGGCGCGGTAATCGGCATAAAAGTTATCGATGATGAGTTATTTGCCAAGCTAATCCAACCCGGCCAAACCAGCGAAACATCGGAAACCTATCTGGTACGCAAACAGGGCATCACCGCCGGCTACCTTTCGCCGTTGGCGGACGGCACGGCGGCGCTGAAGCGCGCACTGGCGTTGGACACCCCCAACCTGGCGGCAGCCTTTGCCCTGCAATCACCCGGTGGTTTTGCCATCAAGCGCGATTATCTGGGCGAAGAAGTCTTGATGACGTCACGACCCATTTCCGGGGCGCCATGGGTGTTGCTGCGCAAAGTCAACCGCGCCGAAGCCTTGGCGGAATCCGAAACCCGCCTGACCACACTTTTAACCGTATTCATTTTGATCATCGTCGGCGTGACCATTGCGGTGTTTGCGGTGTGGCGTCATGGATCGTCCCTGCGCGCCACCCAGGCTGCGGAAAATTTCAAACTGTCATCGGAAAGCTTTGAAAACCTTTCTAAATTCATGAACCTGATTTCCAATTCCCACCCCGCTGGCATTGTCGCCGTGGGCCAAGACACCGTTTACACCTACGCCAATGAACCGGCCGCCAACGATGTCGGCATCCTGGTCGACGATATGATGGGCAAGACCATGGCCGCCGTCATGGGGCCGATCAAGGCACAAGTCTTTACCGAAATTAATGACAAAATCATCAAGCGATTCATCGAAACCAATGACCGAGATGGCTGTCGTCAAATGCACATAAGCGTATTCGGCGACGACGATGATGAGGACGCCGAAGAGCTTAAGGTGATCAAATCTGATCACATCCCGCTGCGTGGGGACCGCGACCACGTACCGGGCATTTTGATGATCTTGGAAGACATCACTGAACTCACCCGCGAACGCCGCCGTAGCGAAAAAATGCTGCGCCAGCTGATCGACACCCTGGTCAGCGTGGTTGACCGCCGTGACCCGTTCTCGGCCAATCACTCCAAACATGTGGCCGAAGTCGCCAAGGCGATCGCCGAAGAAATGGGCCAAGATGAGGTCAGCGCCAAGACCGTGGACATTGCGGGCAGCCTGATGAACCTTGGCAAAATCTTCATTCCACCTGACCTTTTGACCAAGACCGGTGATTTGACCCCAGAAGAACGCCAAACTTTGATGTCGAGCTACTTGGTCAGTGTTGACTTACTCAAAGATGTGACCTTCGAAGGTCCGGTGGTGGACACCATCCGCGACATGGGCGAAACCTGGGACGGCAACGGACCATTGGGCAAAGAAGGCGAAGGTATTTTGGATACGGCGCGCATTTTGTCCGTCGCCAATGCTTTTGTCGGGATGGCCAGTGCACGCGCCTATCGCGACGCCATGACGTTTGAGAAGGTCTCAGATATCTTGCTCAGCGATACCGGATCAAAATTTGATCGCAAGCCGGTATCGGCGTTGATCAACTATCTTGAAAATCGTGAAGGCAAGGAAAAATGGGCGCACTTTCGTGAACGCCCAAAAGTTTCCGACGGTGCAGATGAGGCCTAATACCAAGCTGCATTAATAATGACCTGAAGGGACGGGTATAAACGTCCCTCTTCTGCCTACATCATCGAAATACCTTCGATCACAAAACCGTCTTTAACGGGGTATTTAACGCGCACCTTGTGCATCGCCGCGTCTTCATCATTGGCTTTGATTTCAAGGTAGTGACTGTCACCCCAATCGTCGCTGAAGGTGCGGTGATGATCACCAACACGCACCTTAGCGCGGACTTGTTCGTTATAGACGACCACTTCATAGGTCAGCATAGCCCAGGTCCTTCCCGTTTGACTTATACCAAGCTGCATTAACCGGTAATAGAGCACCCCTTCCCTTTCAACGTCTGTGACTTACATCACAGTTGCGGTCTATCCCTCATTTTAACACAGAAAAAGGCGGCCCCTCTTCGCGATTTGAAGGAGCCGCCTTTTTGTATATTTTTGGAAGCGGCGTTATTCGATATCGCCACCACCACCATTGCTGTTGTCATCGCTCGATGAATAGCCGTCCGTGGCGTCATTATCGGCCGGGTCATAGTCTTCTTTTTCGACCTTGGCACCCATCGGGGCCACCCCACCATAATCGTTGGTGCTGTCGCCAGCGGTAAGATCACTGATGTCATACTCTTGACCTTCAAAGGTCAGCGTATCGCTGTCTTCAAACATCGCCGCCAACGGATCCAAGGCATCGACCGAGGTATCACCCTCGATACCGCTGGCACTGTCGCTGTCTTCCGGCAGCGCCACATCGATGGTTGATGTGCTGGTTGCGCTGTCGCCATTATTTTCGGTGGAGGTCACCGAAACCGTCAAGGAGAAGTCTTGATCGACGCTATCGTCAACCTGCAAGGTCAAGCCATTGAGGTCATCGGCCCCCATGGTCCAGGTGCCGTTGCCATTGTCCGTACCGGCACTAAACGTTGCGCCGTCAGGGATGCCGGAAACGGTAACATCGGACAGGGTTTCCGAACCATCGGTATCGCTAAGGCCGGTATCGATGGAGATATCATAAGTCAGTAACAAGCCATCATCAGGGTTGCTCGCCATCATGTCGTCCAGCGAGAACTGGCCATCGGTGAATTGGAAGACCTCGATGTCTTTGACCAAATTCACACCATCCTCGCCACCGTTCAGGTGTTCGACGACATACTGGTTATCCCCCAATGGGGTGATGAGATAGTCTTCACGCGCGCCGGTGAACACCATGGTATCGGTGCCCGATCCGCCATCGACCTTGTCAAAGCCACCGCCGGCAATGATGACATCATCGCCGCCCTCACCCTTGAGCTTATCATCGCCGTCACCGCCGATGAGGAAATCATCACCGCTGCCGCCCTTCAAGTCGTCGTTACCGGAACCGCCAAACAAGATGTCTTCGCCGCTGCCACCTTCCAATTTATCGTTACCGGCTCCGCCAAACAGCAGATCATCACCCTTGTCACCTTTGAGCTTATCGTTACCGCCCATGCCAGCCATGACATCGTCGCCGCCCTTGGCATTGACATTGTCGGTACCGTTATCACCGATCCAAACATCATCGTTACTGACATCATTGTCGTTGTCATCATCGTTATCGTCATCGTCATCATTGTCGTCATCATCATCATGATCGGCAAGTTTGGTTTCTCGTTCGCCTGCACCGGCACCAGCCCCGGCACCTTGACCAAAATCACTTTCGCTGTATTCGTTATCGCTATCATTATCATCGTCATCGTCATTGTCGTCGTCATGATTAGAGGATGTATCCTCCGCATCATTTTGCACGACAGCTTCGCCGATACCGGTGGTCAAGGTCGGCGCATCGGCGACACCAACAATTTCAAAACTGGTATTTGAGGATGCCGTCTGTCCATCGCTGCCCGTGGCGGTGATGGTGAGCGAGAACGTGCCGCTATAATCGTCATCACCGGTCAAGGTCACGCCATCGACATCATCTGCCGTCAGCGTCCAGGTGCCATTTCCGTTATCCGTACCGGCCGACAATGTCGCCCCAGACGGAACACCTGCAATGGTAACGCTGACTGCATTGGCAATCGAGATATCCAATGGAATTGGCTGATCTTCATCACCTGAAACCACATCATTGATAGACACCGTCGGTGCTTCAACCGGATCTGGAAGATCCACTGAAACTGTCTGACTGACCGAAGCGGTATCGCCATTGGGCTCAGTCGTCGTCGCGGTTACGGTCAAGTTGAAGTCATCAGTCACACTGCCGGCAACTTCAATCTTCAGATCCGTAAGATCACCCGCAGACACCGTCCAGCTACCATCTCCATTGTCGCTACCGGCGGACAGGCTTGCGCCTTCTGGCACGCCTTCAACCACCAGCGACAAGGTTTCAGAACCATCCTGATCAACGAGGTTGGATGAGATATCCAAGTCAAATTCGGTCGTCGTTACACCCGGCTCAGTGAGCGTGGTGGTGATCGAATGGATCAGATAATCATCGCCTGCATCCGGTGCCGAGAATACGATTTGATCGAACGTTCCGCCATCGTTTGCGGTGAAC
>JAESUA010000062.1 GCA_016763255.1 Magnetovibrio sp.
GAGGCCTCCCAGCCGAGCCATTAACTGTATGTGCCAAAATGTCTGCTTTTAGCCAGAAGCGGATGGAAATCAGCCTGCCGCAGACTTACCGCTGGTAGCCAAATTGGGTATCACCATCGTCTTATTTTGAGCATCAGAACCGTGAAAAAATCTGGCAAGGCCAAATGGCAGTACCTTTTAACAATTAAGATACTTGATAGGGTTCTGAGCGCCTGGATCAAAAACACTTGCAACTGAATTGTGAAGCAAGTGGGACATATTGTTTGAAACGCGCCCCTCAAACTCGTGACGACGTTTTCCTTTGTTATCTACGCAGGGAACCCATCTATCGATTTCATATACTTGTCGAATGATCCCATGCGCGACCGAGATTGCAAATTTGGCACCTTCTCTTCTTTTGCCGACAACCCAAGAACTTCTAGTTACCTTGTAGAGTTTATTTTGAAACTCGTCCTCTGTCATACCCTCTACGCGGGCTCGTCGAATATTCTCCCACTCTCGATTTATTTTGATCAGCATTGCAGGAAACTTAATATCTGTTTGCTTGGCACCATACGAGGAAATCACTTCGTCGGTAGTCATTGCGCCACGCTTTACGCGGTGGTGTCCTGCTACTTCATTGGTTAAACCGAGGTAGGCATCTATCAGAGCACCTTCTACCTCAAACGCTTGTTCATCAGTCATGCCGTGGCGATGAATAACAATTTGGGGTGACATACCTTCATTTAATATTGTGCGAATCTGATCAAGCTTTGCTGATTTCTCTTCTATTTTCCCAATTGCTGCCGCTGCATGGGCAAAGCATCGATTTCCGTTCCCCTTCCCAACATAGAACGTTTGCTTCGTTCGCGGATCTACTAAGCGATAGACGTATGCTTTTAATTCATCGTGTATTTTTTGATCAAACATGATGCCTCTTAGAAAGTTGCCTTAATTAATATTGCCACGTGACAAATTTATATGTCAAATAGGTAGTGTACTACAAAAAGGAGTGCACTAAAAGTTGTCCATGGAGGCGCCTGTTCTTATTGAGATAGTATCTGCATATTAATTGCAGTGCTCAAAGCCATGCTGCCGAAGTTCAGGCGTTTTACGCCCTATTCCTTAACAACGAGGCTGATGTAAGTTCAGAATTATAATTATGGGGGGGGGCTTCATTGGCAATGTTTGTATTTGCTTTTATTTTTCAAAGAACAGCAGTCATACTTTTTTTGTTGTTATTTGCATTCATTGGAATTTTGCTAATGCTTTCGAGTTTTGCTAAGGCTTCATAGTGTGAATAACATATATAGTTACCGCACTCCCCCTTAGCCTTGCGATCTTTCAACGACATTAGGCAAACATTCGAAATTGATGGGGCCCATCAAATGTCCGCTTTGGGTCAGAAGCAGACTTTTGATCTATCTGCTTTCTCTCGTGCCCTCCCCATTTAGCGCGCTCCCCCAGGGTATGCGGTGAATTTTAAGCTTCGTGGCGGATCAGCCACCAGTTCATCAGGGCCCAGGCTACCGCCAACCAACACATGCCGATGACGCCGATGGTGACCGCTAAATCGAACGTGGCAGATAGCGGGATGTGGTAGAACTCGCTGGCCTCGGCCCCCGAAATCCACACATAGCGCTCGATCCAGGTGCCCAAGATGACGCAAAATCCCACCATCATGATGATTGCCGGGTTGTGGCGGTTGCGTTTGAATAAAAAAACGCTAAACGGGATAACGAATTTGAGGAACAAAAACACCACCCCGATCAACAGGTAGCCTTCTTCGATCATGCGCCAATAGCGTTCCATGTCGGCGGGCAAGCGGCCATACCACATGATCAGATATTGGGTGTAATAGAAGTAGACCCACATGATGCTCATGGCGAGAATGAACTGGGCCATGTAGTTGAAGATTTTCGGCTCGAATTGGCGGGTCAGGCGATCGGATCGATCCAAAAAATACAACATCATGGCGAAAAATCCGAGAAAACCGTGGAACGCACTTTGGAACTGGTAAGCGCCATAAGATGCCGAATGCCAGCCCGGTTGCAGGGTCATTTCAAAATCCCAGGCCACCATGGTGCCGTACAAAACATAAACGAATGGCATGGCGATGGTCAGGCGCTTGAAGTTTGTGAAGTGGTTTTTCTCAGGATGGGCTTCGGCTAGGTATTGGGCTCGAATCACCGCCACACTCAATCCTGCGGCGATTAAAAAGCCGATGATTTCGCGCGTCACTAAGAATGTGTAATTGTGCCAGCCGCCCAGATCCACACTGGTTTTATGGGCGTATTTTAGCCATGGGAAGGTCCGTTCACCGTTGACCAGCAAAACAATCAGCAAGACAAAGGCGATTGGGAACAAAGCGGTGCAGGTGCCCGACAAAAAACCAACCTGACGCCGCCAGCGGTTTGCCCCGGTCAAGTGCAACAGGACCGGGAAGATCGCCCCGCCCAGCGCCAGATAGAGGATGATCAAAAAATTTGTGGTGAGCACCGACCAACTTCCAAAATTGTCCATGATCAGTTCTCCTGCTCTTCTTCTGGATCATCCGGGTCCGGCGGCAACGGTCCGGCGGCGACGGCGTCGGCAACAAGCTGGTATTTGACGTAATTGACCACGTGCCAACGTTCTTCGACGCTAAGGTCGTTGGATCCACGGGCTTCGTCGTTTTGATCCCCGGCGCGGCCATAGGGCGGCATCACCGCACTGCCGAATGTGATGGTGCCAAAAATCCAGCCCTCGGTGAGTTCGTCTTGGATGTATTCGTCGGTGAGGTCGTTGGCCGGCATGCCGTGCTTGGCGACTTCACTTTCCGCCCGCCCGGTTAAGCCATGGCAGGCGGCACAATAAATTGTGAACATAACCTTGCCCTTGGCAATCGAGCTGGCCGATGGGGCATAGGGATTTTGCAAGTCTTCGGTGGCGTCGCGGTCCTCCCATTGGCGAGATGGAATGCCGATCACCGGAACCGAACGAGAGGGGAACGGGGTGATGTGTTCCTGGGGTTTGAGCGAGGCCTGGTTCATCATGTCGTTGGACCACGGCCAGGCGTGGGCCCCGGTGGTGGCTATAACTAATGCCGCGCCGGTGATGAGGGGGATTGATAAAAGGCGCCGGGGGAAATTTATGGGGAAACTTATGGGAAAACTCATGGCAAGGTTTCCTCATGCACTTCGATGACGTTGTGCTTTGAAAACAGCTCTCTGAGCGGCTGTTCTTGTTCTTGCGAAACCTCGATCACGATGCCGATTTGATCGACCGATATGGCGGTGTCGTACAAGCCTTCGCTTTTGCGCATCAGCTTGCCGCCGATGATAAAACCCACCAGGGTCCCCAACACGCCGAACATAATCATCATTTCGTAAGCCAGCACGATGTTCGAGGGAACCGTGATGATGGCCTTGCCGCCCTGGGGCATGGCCAGGAAATTGGCCTGGGCACTGGCCAAAAATATAAACCCGAACACCAAGCCAAACAGGCCGCCCCAAAAGGCGAATTTGGGGATGTTGGATGGGCGCTCACCCAACACCCGCTCGATGTCGGGGTGTTCAATCGGGGATTTTAAGGTGACGTCATTGACCGTCAGGCCCGGGACTTTATAACGCCGGATGTCGGCAATCACTTCGAAGGCGGCATCGAAGTTGCCGAACAGGCCCAGCATGCGCTTGGTTTTTTGAAAGGGGAATGCGTCACTAACCGCCATCTCACGATCCTCCCGTGGTTTGTGGCGCGGGGCGCAGGCTTTCTTCGGAATCCGGTACGCCGGAATGAAGCTCCATCATTTCATCGTCATGGACATAGATGGTGCGCTTACGGTGGTAGACCATTTCCTTAACCTCGTACATGGAGACCGAGGGGAACACTTTGACGAACACCAAAAACAAAATACCGAACCAGCCAAAACTGCCGCCGACGATGGCCCACTCGACCCAGCTGGGCCACATGATGTTGAACGCTTGGGGGTGATAGCCCAGCGACAAGGTCGGGGCGACGATCATCCAGCGTTCGACCCACATGCCGACGTTGAGCAACACCGAGATGAAAAACAAAACATACATGTTGCGCCGGACCCAACCGCTCAACAACGAGAACGGCAGCACCGAGCCCAAAAACATCATGGTCCAAAATAAGGGGGAGTAGGGCCCGGTGGCTTTGGCGATCAGAACCTCCTTGGAAGGAATGTCGTGGCCGTACCACACCGAGGCAAATTCGATCAGGTTCAAATAGGTCCACACCATGGCGATGACGAATGTCAGTCGGCACACCTTGTCGAGGATTGGCATCGTCATGAAGTGTTCAAAGGCGAAAAAATAGCGCAGCAAGATGAACAACGTGATGATGCCCGCACAGCCAGAAAACAAAGCCCCGGCGACAAAATAGGGGGGGAAGGTGGTGACGTGCCAACCCGGCATGATCGCCATGGCAAAATCCATCGATACGATTGAATGCACCGACACCGCCAGGGGAATTAAAAAACAGGCGATGATCAAATAGGTGATGCGGAAGCTGCGCCATTGCGCATCGTCACCGCGCCAGCCCAACGACAACCAGGTATAGAGCCTCTTGCGCCAGCCCTTGGCGGCGTCGCGACAAATGGCCAGATCGGGGATCATGCCGATGTAGAGAAACAATATTGAGCTGGTCAGATAGGTCGAAATGGCGAACGCATCCCAGATCAGTGGCGAACGAAAATTCGGCCATAGACCGCGATCCGACACGTACGGCAAGACCCAATAAAAATTCCACACCCGGCCCAAATGGATAACCGGGAAGATGCCTGCGGTGAGCAATGAAAAGGTGGTCATGGCTTCGGCAAAACGATAAATCGGTTTGCGCCAGTCGGCGTGAATGATGTGTAAAATGGCCGACAAAAGTGTCCCGGAATGGCTCATGCCAATCCAGAAAACAAATGTTGAAATATACAAATCCCACATGTGTGAGGTGTTGAGCGCCGCCGGACCCATGCCGAACATATATTGAAAAATCTCGGCGTAAATCATCACACTGAACAACGCCACCGAAATGAACATCGCCACCCCATAGCCTTTGCGGGGGTTTTCCATGGACCGCAAAACGTCTGCATTGATCTTCGCCCAGGCGATGTTTTCATCGATGTCTTTGACTTGTTTGGGCGTCAGGCGTTTGGGTTCGGGCATGGCTTAGACCTCTCGAACGCGTTCGAGATAGAGAACCTTGGTGTCGACGTTGAGCTCTTCAAAAATGCGGTAGCCGCGCTTTTTGGGGTTTTGCTTATCTTGTTTGTAGACGCCAAGTTTGATTTGCTGGCGCTTCCACACCTTGGACACGGTGCTGTTTTTGTCGAGCAAATCACCGAACAAGATGGCGGACGTGGGGCAGGTTTGCTGACACGCCGTCTGGATGTCGCCGTCTTGTAAATCACGGCCTTCACGCTTGGCTTTGTCACGGCCCGTGCGGATGCGTTGAATGCAAAAGGTGCACTTTTCCATCACGCCTTTGCCGCGCACCGTAATGTCGGGGTTCAGCTGTTGCTCCATCGGCGCGGGCCAGCTGTCGGCGTTTTCATAAAAATTAAAATA
>JAESUA010000063.1 GCA_016763255.1 Magnetovibrio sp.
TGGACGCGGGCTTTGTGCCCAACGATTACCAGGTCTGTCAAACCGGCAAGGTTGTCGCCCCGGATCTATACATCGCGGTCGGTATTTCCGGCGCGATCCAGCATTTGGCGGGCATGAAAGACAGTAAAATCATCGTCGCCATCAACAAAGATGAAGAAGCACCGATCTTCCAGGTGGCCGACTACGGTTTGGTCGCGGACCTGTTTGACGTGCTGCCGGAATTGTCAGAAAAGCTTTAGCGCTGGCTGACGATACACCCAATCCGGATCACCAAATTACGCACACCAGTGTGGGCAAAACAAGGGAATGAGAATCGCTATGTCTGTGGAAAATATTAAGAAAATCGGCGTCATCGGCGCCGGTCAAATGGGTCGCGGCATCGCCCACGTTTGCGCCCTGGCTGGATTTGATGTCCAACTGATGGACGCCAATCCGGATGCCCTAAAAACGGCACGCGTCAACATCAAATCCTACATGGATCGTCAGGTCGAAAAAGGCAAAATTGAACAAGCCGCCGTCGATGCCGCGTTGGCACGCATTCAAACCGGCACACAAATGTCTGATTTTTCTGATGCGGATTTGGTGATCGAAGCCGCCACCGAAAACGAAGAGGTCAAAAAAGCGATCCTCAAGGAATTGTGCCCGGTGCTCAAACCCTCAGCGATCATCGCCTCGAACACCTCATCAATTTCCATCACCCGACTGGCGGCCAAAACCGACCGTCCTGGACAGTTTGTCGGCATGCACTTCATGAACCCGGTTCCGGCCATGGAACTGGTGGAAATGATCCGCGGCATCGCCACCGACGAAGTCACCTTCAAGGCGGTCTCCGACTTAGCCTTAAAAATGAACAAGACCCCGGTCCCGGCGGAAGATTTCCCGGCCTTCATCGTCAACCGCATGTTGATGCCGATGATCAACGAAGCGGTCTATACGCTGTATGAAGGCGTCGGCACCGTGGCCGCCATCGACAACGCCATGCGCATGGGCGCGCATCACCCGATGGGCCCTTTGCAACTTGCCGACTTCATCGGCTTGGACACCTGCTTGGCGGTGATGAACGTCTTGCATGAAGGCCTGGCGGATTCCAAATACCGCCCCTGCCCATTGCTTGTAAAATATGTCGAAGCCGGTTGGCTGGGCAAAAAAACCGGCAAAGGATTTTACGACTATTCCGGCGACGAGCCCATTCCCACAAGATAGAGTCCCGCGCGCTAAACAAAATCCATATTTCTTCAAAAGCCGCCCATAACCGGGCGGCTTTTGTTATATAGACTCGACCAAACCACCACCTATACTGGCTTAATGACTGATACCATCTCCATTAAATTGAGCTTACGCTCACGATTGCACCATCAAATTAACCCTGCTCTTTGGCATGGGAGCGGGCTCTCACCGCTTAACAAAGTGATTGTGCTCTGCATTTTTCTTGCCGTCATCATGGCGATTGCTGAAACGGAACCCGCTGTACGCACCTTGCCTTGGTTTTCAACACTCACCACAATAACGGATCGAATATTCTCATTCGTCTTTACAGCTGAGTTGATGCTACGCTTTTGGGTCATAGGCGAAGCCGCCAAATTTCGGGGAATGACTGGCCGTGTGAAGTACCTATTCACGCCAGCAACCCTAATCGACATAGCAGCCTTGATTCCATTTTATATAACCGTAGGCGCTGATGGCAGCTTCATGCTGCGCCTATTTCGCTTTCTACGAATCTTGACGCTGGCAAAACTTGGCCGCTACAGCAAAGCTTTCAGGTTGCTGATCAATGCACTTAACCATCGCCGTCACGAGTTGTTCATCAGTGTTGGGTTCGCGGGTGTTGTATTGCTATTCAGTGCAACATGCTTGTTCGTACTGGAAGGACCACAGCAACCTGAAGCCTTCGGCAGCATCCCCCGCGCTTTGTGGTGGAGCGTCGCCACCTTAACAACGGTCGGTTATGGTGATGTTTATCCGGTTACGGTACTCGGCCGTTTATTCGGCGGCATCACCGCATTTACCGGTATTGCCATCATTGCGATGCCAACCGGCATTATAGCCGCAGCTTTAAGTGATGCCTTTCAAGAAAGGCAAAAATAAAGTTGATGATGTTCTCTGTCAGAATCAACAAAGGGCGCACGGCATATTGTCAGTGCACCCTTTGTTTTGTGAGCTTTGCTTAAAGGCTGTTGTAGATCTGCGCGATCCAGGTGTCGGTGGAAATGAAGCTCCAGGTCCAGGATTTCCATTTTTCATCCAGGCCTTGGGCTTGAATCTGCTCCAATGTTTTGCCTGCCTGCTTGGTGGCCTTCACCACGCCGGAGGTCTCTTTGAGCATGGCCAAATAAGCCTTCACTTGCGCCATATCGGAAACCGGGCCGTGGCCGGGGATGACTTTGACGTCTACGGGGTAGATGTCCAAAATCCTTTCGATGCTGGAGATCAACCCCATCACGTTGCCGCCGTTATCGAGATCGACAAACGGAAACATTTGGTTGAAATACAAATCACCCAGATGAACGACGTTGGAGGCCTTAAAATGCGCCGCCACATCACCTGAGGTATGACTTTTCGGAAAATGGGTCAGTTCGATCTCTTCGCCATTGAAATAGATCGAGGCCTTTTGCGCAAAGGTGATGTCCGGCATCCCAGCGCGCGTTTTTTTCGCCACCACCATTTTCATTTCTGGGTATTCATGTTGTTTTTGAAACAACGGGCGCACGGTTTCGTGGGTGATCAGGACCGCTTTTGCGCCAAAGTGCTCATTGTTACCGGCATGATCAAAATGCCAATGGGTGTTGATGAGGTACTTAAGATCGCCACAGGCCGCGCAGGTTTTCAAGGTCCTCAAAACGTCTTCCAGCTTGTGCTGAAACCCGGGCATCATGTCATCAATCACCAACATGCCATCCGGTCCCGTTGAAACGCCAACATTGCCCCCGGCAAAGCCGTCCAGGCCCATCACCACAGACACGCTGCCGCCAACCTTTTCGGCGCCAACACTAACCGAAGGCCCCGGCACATGGGTGTGATCAAGCTTTGCACCGGCACCGGCAAGCGCAACACCAACCGATGCACCCAACAGCGTCACAGACGTTAGGGCCATTACAATATAATTTGCCATTATGACTATCTCCACACATTAAAAATACGACCATAGGGGGCCGCACCACACGGTATAGAATTTTTCTAAGGTTATGAACCACGATTTTTCAGGGTGTAATTTGGGCGCACCAATGCTGGGCTGCGGTTTTGGCCCAGGTCATGGGCATCGTCGCGGCCTTCACGGACGAAATCAAAAGCGATAATGAGCATGGCAAAACCGTTACGGTGCGCGCCGAATAAGTCTCAGTCGCCGCGAATTTGATCTTCGCTGAGCGCCTCGGCGTAGCCCATCTCAATGTTGGCTTCTTTGAACATGCGTTCGGAAAACTTGCCTTTTTCGTCCCAGCGCTTTTGGAAATCAGCGTCCGAAACCGAGGCTTTATCCACCACCACGCGTTTGATGCCCACCTGTAAAATGGCCCGCGCACAATCGGGGCACGGCACGTGGGTGACATAAATGGTATTGTTCAGCAGAATCTGGCCGGTGCGCGTCGCATTATAGATAGCGTTGCGTTCGGCATGTTCGGTCCAGTCGTATTTGTCGGGCCGTTCGTGACGTTCCGCCGCATCGTCTTCGATGTCACGGGGAAAGCCGTTATAGCCATAAGAGCTTGGCGTTTTGTCTTCGGCGACAATCACCGCGCCGACCCGGGTCGAACGATCCTTGGACCACGACTCGATTTCACGCGCCAGACGGATAAAGCGGGAATCCCATTTTAACGACATGACAGCCTCACATAAAAATAACATCCCGTTGTTTCTAGGGAACGCATCGAAGTGGCGCAAGCAAAGATCAAAAAAAACGGTTCCCGGGACGAAGTTCAAGTGCGACCTGGAACTCTCAATACCCCGGGAACCATAAGGAAGGTTGCCCTTCCTAAATTATTCAGTTCATTTCAGCGCGGATCTTTTCGTGAAACGCGTCAATACACACCAGCTTGCCTTTTTGTTCCACATGCCAGAACTGCCAGCCGTTGCAGCTGGGGGCCTTTTGCACAAATGCCCCGGTTTGATGGATCGAACCCTTAAATTCAGACGTCACCAAGGTTCCATCGGCGCGCACTTTGGCCGAATACCGACGACGGCTGTCGTACAGTGTATCGCCGGGTTTAAGCATGCCGCGTTCGACCACGGTGCCAAACGGGACCCGCGGTGCGGCGCGCTTGGAGTGGGTGCGCATAAGCTCAAGATCTTTTTCGGCCTTGACCCGCTTGATGCGATCTTCCGCCAACTTGGCGTATTCGAGGTCTTGCTCCAATCCGATCCAGTTGCGGCCCAGTTTGCGGGCCACAGCACCCGTGGTACCGGTGCCGAAGAACGGATCGAGGATCACATCACCCGGTTCAGATGAACTCAAAATCACCCGATACAACAAGCTTTCGGGTTTTTGCGTCGGATGGGCCTTTTTACCGTCTTTCTTGAGGCGCTCCTTGCCCGAACAGATCGGCAAGGTCCAATCGGAACGCATTTGCAAATCGTCGTTTAGCGCTTTCATGGCATCATAATTGAAGCGATAGCGCGCCTCTTTGTCCTTGGCCACCCAAATCATGGTTTCATGGGCGTTGGTAA
>JAESUA010000064.1 GCA_016763255.1 Magnetovibrio sp.
ACCAATACACCGGATGTGCTGAGCGATGCGACGGCCGAGATTGCAATCTTGTTGATGCTTGGCGCGGCGCGCCGTGCCTCTGAGGGCGAACGCATGGTTCGGGCGCGTGAATGGACCGATTGGAGCCCCAATTTTATGGTTGGTAAGCAAACCACGGGCAAGCGATTCGGCGTGATCGGCATGGGCCGAGTCGGCCAAATTGCGGCAAAACGCGCGCGTGGCTTCGATATGGAGGTGCACTATTATAACCGCCGCCGTTTGGATGCGGATTTGGAGTGCGGTGCCATCTACCATGAAACGGTCGAAGATCTGCTGCCCCATTGTGATGTGGTGTCGATTCATTGCCCGGCGACTCCTGAAACCACAGGCCTTTTGAACGCGGAACGCCTCGCTTTGTTGCCTGATGGAGCCATCGTGGTGAACACCGGTCGTGGCGGCGTTGTTGATGATGAAGCCCTGATTGCGGCGCTTAAATCGGGCACGGTTTACGCCGCCGGATTGGATGTTTTTAACGGCGAACCGGAAAATATTCATTCAGAGTATCTAAAGCTCGAAAACGTCTTCTTGCTTCCTCATATAGGGAGTGCAACCTCCGAATCTCGTGCCGGAATGGGGTTTCGTGCGCTGGATAATTTGGATGCCATCTTCGCAGGGCGAGAGCCTCGTGACCGGGTGGCATAATTGACGCATTGGTATTCTTTTAATGGATTGATAGTATGACGTAATTTGTACATTTTCCGTATAATGGAAAGTCAAACCATCCGCGTTGACGCTCATTCAGGTGCGCCGTACGGTCTTAGGACATAAACGGCTCGGATGAGCGAAATAAAAATGGGCCTCTCTTTACCTATTGAGATTAGTACTTACGGTAAGGTTCAGGGGTCCGGTTCAGGGAGGTTGCAAAGTCATTCGGCAACCACAAGCGTAACGACAGGTGTGGGCGAGAGAAGTGTATACACTCTCCTTGCCAGTAGTCTGTTTTGTGGGTGTTTTGGTCGAAAGACAGCTTGTAACCTCATTGGGGTAAAACAATTTTTGGGAGGCCATTTCTATGACCAAAACCAACGAAGTTAAACAAGACGAAGCGCTTTCGCGCCGCAAATTCTTGAAAGGCAGCGGTCTTGCTGCCACGGGTGCAGCCGCTGCTGTGCTTTCTACACCGCACCTCGCCAAAGCGGCGACCGTGCTCAAGATCCAAGCGGCCTGGGGCGGCGGCATTTTCCTTGAATTTGCACAAGATTATGTCAATCGCGTCAACAAAATGGCCGGTGGTTCGATGAAGGTCGAACTGTTGGGCGTCGGCGCCGTTGTGAAAACCGCTGAAATGCAGACCGCCGTTCATAAAGGTGTGATCGATGGTGCTCACCTTGTGACCGCGTATTGGTATTCCAAAAGCCCGGTCGCATCTTTGTTCGGCACCGGCCCATGCTTTGGCTGGACGGCCAACGAAATGATGGGTTGGGTTCAGTATGGTGGCGGTCGTGCGCTTTACAATGAACTGATGCACGAAAAGCTGCGCCTGAACTTGGTTGGCTTCTTCTCCGGCCCGATGCCGGCACAGCCTTTGGGTTGGTTTAAAGAAGAAATCAAAGATCCTTCTCAGATGAAGGGCCTGAAGTATCGCACCGTGGGCTTGGCTGCCGACGTTCTGCAGGAAATGGGCATGTCTGTTGTTCAGCTGCCGGGTGGTGAAATCCAGCCTGCAATGAAGAGTGGCCTGATTGATGCTGCTGAGTTCAACAATCCGACCTCGGATATGGACTTTGGTATGCAGGATGTGTCCAAGTTTTATCACCTGGGCAGCTTCCACCAATCGCAGGAAAGCTTCGAAATCATCTTCAATAAGACGCTTTTCGACAACCTTGCACCGGAACAGCAATCGATTCTGGAATATGCGTCCGAAGCGGCTTCTGCCGATATGGCGTGGAAAGCTATGGAACGCTATTCTTCCGATCTCGTGCGCTTGAAAGAAGAGTTCGGCGTGAACGTGATCCGTACCCCGGATTCGGTCATGCAAGAGCAGCTCAAAGCTTGGGACACCGTTGTCGCACGCATCTCCAAAGAAGATCCGTTCTTCGCCAAAGTCTTGGCTTCGCAAAAAGCCTGGGCCAAGCGTCACGGCGCATACGCCTTGAACAACGCGCCGGATTACAAGGGTGCTTACGAGCATTACTTCGGCAAGCTGTAAGACTGATTTGGACTGTAAAGTCCATCCTGGGGGGGCGGCGCTTATCAGTGCCGCCCCAACAGTTTATAATATAACTTTGACCCTGAATTGAGGTGGTGGGTATGAACCGAATACTCCACTTTATCGATAGCCTTAGCATTTGGACCGGCAAAACGTTTGCTTGGTGCATCATGGTGCTGACCTTATCGACCGTTTACGAAGTTTTTGTGCGCTATGCTTTGAATGCCCCAACCGTATGGGCGTTCGATATGAGCGTGCAGATGTATGGCGCACTGTTCATGATGGCCGGTGCATATGCTCTGTCACAAGACGCCCATGTGCGCGGTGACGTTGTCTATCGCTTGATGCCGATTAAGGTGCAGGCCAGCGTCGATTTGCTGCTTTATATTGTGTTCTTGTTTCCGGGTGCGATTGCATTGGTTTATTACGGTTACGGTTTTGCTTCGGATTCCTGGTTCTATAAGGAAGTGAGCTGGTCGAGCCCCGCCCGTATTCAGATCTATTTCTTCAAAACTTTGATTCCTATCGCAGGCGGCTTGCTGTTGCTGCAAGGCTTTGCCGAAGCGGTGCGTTGCGTGCAATGCATTCAAACCGGCAAGTGGCCAGCGCGTGTGCACGATGTTGAAGAAACCGAAACGATGCTGTTGCACGAACAAGAAGATCTTAAAAAACACGCAGCACAGCATCCCACTGAGACTGAGGCACACAAATGACAGACCCCCAAATCGCCATTTTGATGCTCGGCCTGTTTGTTTTTGTGGTCTTGCTGGGCTTCCCTATCGCGTTCACCTTGATCGCCATGGGCCTTGGGTTCGGCTATTACGCCTATTTTGACCCCATGCGCATGCAACATATCTTTGACAGCCGAATATTCGATCTGTTTGTACAGAACACATTTTCGGTGATGTCGAACGATGTGTTGGTGGCGGTACCGCTATTCCTCTTTATGGGCTATGTGGTTGAACGCGCCAACATCATGAACCGTCTGTTTTTCAGCTTCCAGTTGGCGGCACGTCATCTGCCCGGTTCCATGGCCGTTGCGGCCCTGGCCACCTGTGCAGTGTTCGCCACCGCCACCGGTATCGTCGGCGCGGTTGTCACCTTGATGGGCATGCTGGCATTCCCGGCCATGCTTGAAGCGAAATATGAAAAAAGCTATGCCGCCGGTGTGATTTGTGCGGGTGGTTGTCTGGGTATCTTGATCCCGCCCAGCATCATGCTGATCGTCTATGCTGCAATCGCGGAAATCTCGCCCTTGCGTCTGTACGCGGGTGCTATGTTCCCGGGGCTGATGCTGGCTGGTTTCTATATGATCTATGTGGTCGGTCGGGCTTATTTCAATCCCGCGTTGGCGCCTAAACCGGTCCAGGATGATATCCCGATCAAGACTGTTGCCTATCAGTTATTGACCTCATTCTTCCCGCTGGCAATTTTGATCGCCTCGGTGTTGGGCGCGATTTTGATGGGGCTGGCGACACCGGCCGAAGCCGCTGCCGTTGGTGCCGCGGGTGGTTTGATCCTGGCGCTGATTTATAAGTCTTTGAGCTGGATTCGATTGAAAGAAGCCGTGTTCCTCACCGCCAAGACTTCGGCGATGGTGTGCTGGTTGTTTGTCGGTTCGTGGACTTTTGCTTCGGTGTTTTCATACCTGGGCGGTCACGATATCATCCGTGAATGGTTCATGTCCTTGGACATCGGCACCGTTGGTTTCTTGGTCTTGGCGCAATCGGTCATCTTCTTTTTGGGCTGGCCGTTGGAGTGGACCGAAATCATTATTATTTTCGTTCCGATTTTCCTGCCGATGCTGGATGCGTTTAACGTTGATCCGTTGTTCTTCGGTATGTTGGTGGCGTTGAACTTGCAGACCTCGTTCCTCACTCCACCGATGGCGATGGCGGCGTATTACCTCAAAGGGGTGGCGCCGGACGATGTCGAGCTGATGGATATCTTTAAGGGCATTATGCCGTACTTGGGCATTGTCATCTTCTCCATGGTGTTGCTCTACAACTTCCCAGGAATTGCCTTGTGGTTGCCCGAATACCTGTTCGGTCCGAGCAGCACATGAGCAACGCACATACTCTCAGTGCCAATGAGGCCGCCCGGGCCATAAGGGCCGGGGAGGTTTCGTCGCAAGAGTTGGTACAGGATTGTTTGGATCGTATCTCAGAACACGAAGATACGATCAGGCCTGGGCCCACCTTGATGCTGAGTATGCCCTTGAACAAGCCCGGGCAGCCGATACCCATCGGTTGTCCGGCGCGCCCATCGGACCGCTTCACGGTGTGCCGGTGGGTGTCAAGGATATTTTTGATACCTTTGACTATCCAACCGAATATGGATCGCCCCTACACAAGGGCCGCAAGACCACTGAAGATGCGACTGCGGTAGCACTTTTGCGCCAGGCTGGGGCGATCATATTGGGCAAGACCGTAACAGCGGAATTTGCCGTGATGTCGCCGGGCAAGACCACCAACCCACATGATGCGACCCGTACCCCGGGTGGTTCATCCAGTGGCTCGGCGGCGGC
>JAESUA010000065.1 GCA_016763255.1 Magnetovibrio sp.
AAGCTGACCACTGGCGGCCTGGAAACGCAGATTGAAAGACTCTTTACGGAGATCGATCAACTGGCCTTTGAGCTCATCGTCGCTCTTGGTGCGGACGTCTGTCGCTTTCATGATTTAGTCCTCTTCGCCAAAGCGGGTGACGAACTTGGTGGCGATTGGCAACTTTGCAGCAGCCAATTCAAACGCGCGTTTTGCAACGTCGCGAGGTACACCATCAACTTCGAACATAATGCGGCCGGGTTTCACACGGCACGCCCAGTATTCCACGGAACCTTTACCTTTACCCTGACGAACTTCGGCAGGCTTCTGGGTAACAGGAACATCCGGGAAAATACGGATCCACACACGACCGGCACGCTTCATGTGACGGGTCAATGCGCGACGCGCGGCTTCAATCTGACGCGCTGTTACGCGATCGGGTTCCATGGCTTTAAGGCCAAAGCTACCGAAATTGAGCGTAAATCCACCCTTGGCTTTGCCATGGATGCGGCCTTTATGGGCCTTACGGAACTTAGTACGTTTGGGGCTCAGCATTGGCTGGGTTCCCTACCTTATCGTTAATGTTAGCTTTAGCGTTGCGTTTGCTGCGCCTGAGCTTTTTTCTCGCTCGCCATCGGATCATGAGCGAGAATATCGCCCTTATAGATCCAAACTTTGATTCCGCATACCCCATAAGTGGTGTGAGCGGAAGCAACGCCGTAATCCACCTCGGCGCGAAGGGTGAGCAACGGCACACGACCTTCGTGATACCAGACGGTACGGGCGATTTCTGCACCACCCAAACGGCCAGCGCAGTTGATGCGAATGCCTTTGGCACCAAGACGCATGGCCGACTGCACAGCACGTTTAAGTGCACGGCGAGTCGAAACACGACGTTCGAGCTGCTGAGCAATATTATCGGCCACCAACTTAGCGTCGATTTCCGGCTTGCGGATTTCAACAATGTTGAGGCTGACGTCGGCGCTGGTGAGTTTAGCGACTTCTTTGCGCAGCTTTTCGATGTCCGCACCCTTTTTGCCGATCACAACACCCGGACGGGCGGAGTAGATCGTCACGCGGGCTTTCTTGGCCGGACGCTCAATGATGACCTTGGAAACACTGGCCTGCTTGAGTCGCTCGGTCAAGAACTCACGGATCTTGATGTCTTCATGCAGTAATTCGGCATAATTGTCATCAGCATACCAACGCGAATCCCACGTACGGTTGATGCCCAGGCGGAAGCCGATCGGGTTAATCTTATGTCCCATTATGCGGTCTCCTCGCGCTCACGAACAATCAAGCGCAGATTGCTGAAGGGTTTCTGGATCTTACCCACACGACCACGCGCACGGGCTTTCCAACGTTTCATAACCATCGCGCGGCCTGCGGTGGCCTCTGCGACGTAGAGGCGATCCACGTCCAGTTGATGATTGTTTTCGGCATTGGCGATTGCGGATTCCAGAAGCTTTTTCACATCATCCGCAATGCGGCGTTTGGAAAATGCTAACTGGCCAAGAGCCAATTCACAGCTTTTGCCACGAATTGATCCACAAACCAAGTTTAACTTTTGCGGACTGACACGAATCATCTTCGCGAAAGCCATTGCTTCGTTATCTGCCAATTGGCGTTCAAGACTTTTCTTACTCATGATCAGCCCCTCTTGCCCTTTTTATCCGCCGTATGACCCATAAAAGTACGGGTCGGCGAGAATTCACCGAATTTGTGACCAATCATGTCTTCGTTGACAATAACGGGGATAAACTTCCGACCGTTATAGACACCGAAGGTGAGGCCGACAAATTGCGGCAAAATGGTAGAACGACGCGACCAGGTTTTGATGACCTGATTGCGGCCGGCGTCACGAGCGGTATCAGCTTTTTTGAGCAGATAACCGTCGACGAACGGACCTTTCCATACGGAACGCGGCACTGTGCCTCTCCTACTTACTTAGCATGACGGCGGCGCATGATCATGCCGTCCGTCTTCTTGTTCTTACGAGTGCGCTTGCCCTTAGTCGGCTTGCCCCACGGAGTAACCGGATGACGACCACCGGAGGTACGGCCTTCGCCGCCACCATGTGGGTGATCAACCGGGTTCATGGCGACACCGCGCACGCTTGGACGTTTGCCAAGCCAACGGCTACGGCCAGCTTTACCAATTTTGATGTTTTTCTGATCGGGGTTCGACACGGCACCGATGGTGGCCATGCAATCTGCGCGAACCATGCGCAACTCACCCGACATCAAACGCAATTGAGCGAAACCTTGATCTTTACCGACCAATTGGACGTAAGTACCGGCGCTGCGTGCGATCTGGGCACCCTTGGCGGGTTTCATTTCCACGTTGTGGATAATGGTACCGACAGGGATGTTGGCCAGCGGCAAAGCATTGCCCGGCTTAATGTCCACATTCTTACCGGAAACGACCTTGTCACCTTCGGCCAGACGTTGGGGCGCAACGATGTACGCCTTTTCGCCATCTTCATACACGATCAACGCGATGAAGGCGGTGCGGTTGGGATCATATTCCAAACGCTCTACAGTGCCGACAACGTCGAACTTATTGCGTTTGAAATCAATGATGCGGTAGCGACGCTTGTGTCCGCCACCAATACGACGCGCGGTGATGCGACCGGTATTGTTACGGCCACCGTTTTTGCGCAGACCTTCGGTCAAACTTTTTTCCGGCTTGCCTTTGTAAAGGCCAGAACGGTCAACCGTAACCAGGTTACGCTGTGACGGCGTCGTCGGTTTGTACTGTTTAAGTGCCATGACTTATATTCCTCAGACGCCAGTGGTCACATCAATGGAATCGCCGTCGGCCAGCGTAACGATAGCTTTTTTCATATCGTCACGTTTGCCCAGGCGTCCGCGAAAACGTTTGGCCTTGCCCTTCTGGATCAGGGTATTAACACCCTCAACCTTAACTTTGAAGAGCGTTTCGACCGCTTCACGGATTTCCGGCTTGGATGCGCCCATAGAAACTTCAAACGCAAACTGATTATGTTCGCTCATCAACGTGGCCTTCTCAGTGATGAGAGGGCGACGAATGACTTCGTACATACGTTCCTTGCTGACACTCATTTCAGACGCTCCTGCAGCTTTTCTACGGCGTCCTGGGTCAACACCAAGGTGTCGTGGCGCAGGATGTCGTAAACGTTAGCACCTTGAGTTGGCAGCACATCGAGACCGATAATGTTGCCGGCGGCCAGTGCGAAGTTTTTATTCACTTCGGCACCATCGATGACCAGGGTGGAGCCCCAGCCAAGAGCGGCCAATTTTTTGCTCAAGTCGGCGGTTTTCGGCGCTTTCAATTCAGCGCTATCAACCACCACCAGTTTGCCAGAAGCTTGTTTGGCGCTCAGCGCCGTCTTCAGGGCCAACTTGCGAACCTTTTTGGGCAGCTTGTGCTCGTAAGAACGCTGGGTCGGGCCGAAGACCACACCACCACCACGCATCTGTGGAGCACGAGAGGTACCCTGATGTGCACTACCGGTACCCTTCTGCTTGAAGGGCTTCTTGCCGCCACCAGAGACGTCGGAACGACCCTTTACAGCGTGCGTACCGGCGCGGCGTTTGGCGAGTTGCCAATTGACGGCGCGGGCAAGAAGGTCGGAACGAACATCGAGGCCGAAAATCGACTCATCGAGGTCCACTGATCCGGACTTCTTGTTATCGAGGCTAATCACATCGAGTTTCATGATCTCTATTCCTTCTCGGCCGTAGGCGCTTCTTCAGCTGCGGCGGGAGCCTCAACTGGAGCAGACGCTTCGTCACCGGCGCTCTTTAACTGAGCGGGGAACGGAAGACCTTCGGGCATATTCTTTTTCACGGCATCGCGAACCAGAACCCAGCCACCCTTGGAACCAGGCACAGAGCCCTTCACCAAGATCAAGCCACGAGCTTCGTCGGTTGAGACGACCTCGATGTTCAATGTGGTCACACGCTCGGCACCCATATGGCCGGCCATCTTTTTGCCTTTGAACACCTTGCCCGGGTCCTGACACTGACCGGTCGAACTAAGCGACCGGTGACTGATCGAAACACCGTGTGTGGC
>JAESUA010000011.1 GCA_016763255.1 Magnetovibrio sp.
CGGTCTCGGCCAGCGCGGCGGCGTCATCGGCGGTCCACGGTGCGAACGAGCCGATGTAACCGGTGACGTCCATGTACATCAGATTGTAGCCAACCAGATAGAACATGATGCTGGCGAGGGAATACAGGGTGATGTTCTTGAGGCAGATGGTGGCGGTGTTTTTGGACCGTACCATGCCGGATTCCAACATCGCAAAGCCCGCGGCCATCAACATCACCAGCGCGCCGTTGAAGAGGAACGAGAAGCTGTTGAGAATGTAGACGATTTCCGGATCGACGGCGGCAAAAGCCGGTGCTGACATCAAGGCGAACGCGGCTGCCAGACCAGGAATGATGAATTGCTTTTTCATGATGAATACTCCTTACAGGGCCTGATCGTCGGTTTCGCCGGTGCGGATGCGCAGGGCTTTTTCCAGGTCGATCACAAAAATTTTGCCATCGCCAATTTTGCCGGTTCCGGCGGCCGTGCTGATCGCTTCAACGACACGTTCAGCAAGCTCGTCACCGATGGCGACCTCGATTTTGACTTTGGGAATGAAGTGAATTTCGTATTCGGCACCACGGTAGATTTCCGTTTGACCTTTTTGGCGACCGTAACCCTTAACTTCGGTAACGGTTATTCCCTCAACGCCCAGGCCGGTGAGGGCCTCGCGCACGTCATCGAGCTTAAAGGGCTTGATGATGGCCATGATAAGTTTCATCGCTCTAATTCCCCTATTACGACGCACACGCGCCTCGGATGGGTTTGTCTCGAGCACCATGCTCAATGCTAAGTCTATTACAAGGGCCGTGCCAAACTCGCTGGTATTCATGAAATATGATATATATCAGTGAGTTATGAGTTTATGTCTGTTGATATTGCATCATTTTCCATGCGTATTGATGCCTAAAACTTATACATATCGGCATTGATGCCTAAAAATTAAACAACTAAATGAATTGTTCGGTAAGGACACTGGACAAATGGCGTGCGCGGATCAATTCTAGGGCCGATAGAATGAGCCAAGCTGGCAGATCATCGCTGTACAGCGCGCATTAAGGAACACGTTGCCATGACCACCACGCCACGAACTTCCACCGCCCATAAGGCGGATGTATTGGTGATTGGCGGTGGGTTGGCCGGCGGCACGCTGTCTTTGGCCCTGGCGCAAAATGGTTTTGTGGTCGCCACCGTGGATCGCGAAGATTTGGCCGGGTGGACCGATCAGGGCTTTGATGGTCGGGCCTCGGCCATATCGTTGTCCTCGCGTCGAGTGTTGCAAGGCGTTGGCATTTGGGATGTGATCGCCGAAGAAACCGCACCGATGCTCGACATTCGGGTTTGCGACGGCCACTCGCCGCTGTTTTTGCATTACGATCACAAAGAATTGGCATCCGCAACGTTGGCCGAAGGCCAAGAGGCCGAACCGTTTGGTTACATGGTGGAAAATCGTTCGATGCGCAAAGCGCTCACCGCCTTGGTGCCCAAAACCGAAAATCTGACCTACTTTGCGCCCAATGAAGTGGCCCAATTGGAGCGCTCAAAGGACGGTGTGCGGGCGGTGTTAAAGGGCGGCCAAGAAATTCACGCCGATCTGGTGGTGGCGTGTGAAGGCCGCAATTCCCCGACGCGCGATCAGGCCGGCATTAAGTTGACCCAGTGGGATTACAAACAAGCCGGTATCGTGTGCACGGTCGAACACGAACGGCCGCATAATTTTTGCGCCCAGGAACATTTCCTGCCGTCCGGGCCGTTTGCCATTCTGCCGCTGGTCGGCACCACAGACAAACCGGCGTGCCGATCATCGATCGTATGGACCGAGCGCGCGGATTTGTGGCCGATCATAATGGAGCTTGATGACGATGATTTTAAAGAGGAGTTGGAACTGCGTTTCGGCGATTTTTTAGGGGACATCGAGGTTGTCGGCCCACGCTTTGCCTATCCGTTGACGCTGCAATACGCCGACACCATCATCGCTCAGCGTCTGGCCCTGGTGGCCGACAGCGCCCACGGCATGCATCCGATTGCGGGCCAAGGCCTTAACATGGGTTTGCGTGACGTTGCGGCGCTGGCTGAGGTGTTGGTCAACGCCCGGGGCACGGGTCTCGATATCGGCGAAATGAGCGTGTTGCAAAATTATGAGCGTTGGCGTCGTTTCGATAACGCAGTGATGCTTGGGGTAACCGATGCGCTTGTGAAACTATTCTCCAACGATATTGAACCGGTGAAGCTGGCGCGTGATCTGGGCATGGCCGCGGTTAACCAACTTCCGGATGTAAAACGATTTTTCATGCGCCATGCCATGGGCACAGTGGGTGAATTGCCGCGTTTGATGCGCGGAGAGTCCCTGAGACCCTAAAATCAGGTGATGGCGCGGCATTTACTAAATTTGAACCGCAAAATCAGCGCCTTATAACTATTTATCATATTGTGCATTTCAGGTTTCTTAGCAAGCTATATCAAGGAGCATGTTTGTTCTAATATGATATAAATTTTGCACTAAATTGACATACATCTATTTATCTAAATATTTCATGCTGTTAAGGTAAGAACTCTTATCATAGGTTAAGCGGCGGCACCCATTTCATTTCGTAACCATAATGTTATACCGCCGTATCAAGTACAGATACGCACATTTTGCCAAGATGTTTGGGGTGCAAGGGGATCTGACAGCAATCATAAAAAAACCGCCCATTTTCATCGGCGGTGTTTTTATTGTGAAACCGGTATGAGTTCTTCTTAGGGGTCGCGGCTGAGGCCGGCAGCGGCCAATTCCTCGAGATAGTTGGCCCAGATGGCGTCTTGATTTTCGCCCATGTAGTAGAGGAAGTCCCAAGTGTAAATACCGCTGTCATGGAGATCGTCAAATTTAAGCGCTACGGCATAATTACCCACCGCGGTGATTTTCATGATGCTGACGTGGCGCCGTGATCCGACCACTTTTTTCTGCTCCGGGCTGTGGCCCTGGACTTCGGCGGACGGGCTTTCCACACGCAGTAATTCACAACTTATTTTAAAGCTCTTGCCGTCGTTGAAATCGACTTCGAGCAATTTTTCTTCTTTGTTAAGGCGAATTTCGGTCGGCGTATGGCTCTGGCCGAATTGTCGTTTGGCTTCGATCATCAAGGATTCCTTCAAGCGTTCAGGGTCTGTGCCACATTTGCGTATTGAACGTGGTTCAAATGACCATCCAATATAGCGCATATTAGCATTTGCTGTTGGATTTAGAGTTCCCGGGCTTCACTTTCAAGCATGATGGGGATTCCATCGCGAATGGGGTAGGCCAATCCGGCTTGTTTGCTGATCATTTCTTGGCCCTTGGCATCATACTCCAAAGGCCCTTTGGTCACGGGGCAAACCAATATTTCCAACAGCTTGCGGTCTACATTGTGCTGCTTGTCGCTCATGAGCGCGTTTCCTTAATGTTTGAGGCTGCCAGGATCGGGTGCGATGGAGTTGGTGTTCATTTCGAACAGGGAAATCAGCATCCGGGCGCGCTGTTCGTGGTTGGTACATTCCAAAAGGGCCTGTTTTTCTTGTGGCGCAAACGGGCAGCTCATGGCCAAGGAGGCGATCAAGGCGTCATACGGGGCATCGGAGACCGCGCCCCAATCAGCCGCGATGTCGTTATCACCGAAATAATCATGCATCAACTCCAACAGCCGTTCGCGCCCGGGACCATCCTTATGTTCCACCGGGTTGAGGTCATCCTCAAATTCTTCGAAATTGGCCTCCACCCAGCGATAGCCGCGATCAGGGTCCGGGGGTATGGTGGCTGTAACGCGAAACCGTGCGAGCCCCTCTAAGGTGATCAAATAACGTCCATTACCAGGATCTTGAAACTGGACGATGCGTCCGGCGGTGCCGATGTCATAAAGCGGGGCATCATCGGCAACCAGATCGGTTTGATTGTGGCGCGGTTGGATCATGCCCAGGATGCGCCCCTTGATGCGTCCGGTGCCGAGCGCATCCTCGATCATATTGAGGTAGCGCGTCTCGAATACATTGAGCGGCAAATGGCCAAACGGCATCAGTACAATGCCGCTCAGCGGAAATACTGCCAATCGGTTGGGCAGATCATCTGGGGTGCGGGTGGCGACCATGGAACGCGCTTTCGCTGATTTAAGAAAACAAGACGGCGGACAGGCGCTTACGGGCGTCGATGGTGAGCGGATCTGCAGCTCCTAAGGCGTCGAAAATTTTGATCAATTGCTTGCGTCCGGCTTGATCGTTCCAGGCCCGTTCGAGGCGCACGATTTCCAACAGGTTGTCGATCGCCTCGGCGGCTTGGTTGGCGCTAAATTGAGCCTGGGCCAATTCGAACCGGGCCTCGTGATTTTTGGGCTGGGCATCGACCTTGGTTTGCAACTCGCCCAGCTCACCATGGTCCATTGAGGCCCCTTCTTCGGCCAATTCAAGCGCAGAAATGGCCGCTTGCACGTCGATGTTGGCCAGGGTCTTGGCGTCGAGACGCTCAAGCATCTCACGCGCACGAGCAAAATCACCCTGCGCGGCGATACAGCGGATGACCCCGGCGAATGCGGGCACAATGGTTGGGTCTTGGCTCAGCACCGAGGTGTAGAGCTCTTCGGCGGCCAAGGCGTCACCGTCTTTGAGGGTGGCTGCAGCGGTTTCTAGGGTCATTTGAATGGGCGGCTTGGCATCACCAATGAGTTTGTCGATGAAGGCTTGGATCTGGCTCTCGGACAGGGCACCGGAAAAGGCATCGACCGGGCGACCGTCCTTGAAGGCAAACACCGTGGGCACGGATTGAACCCGCAACTGCGACGCCAAGGGCTGATTTTCATCGACATTGATCTTGACCATTTTGACCAGACCACCGGCCCGTTTGACGAGTTTTTCCAGCATCGGGCCAAGGGTTTTGCACGGGCCGCACCACGGTGCCCAAAAATCGACGATCACCGGCACCTGGGCTGAGGCTTCGACCACATCGGCGGCAAAGCCGTTGGTATCGGTCTCCTTGATCAAATCTGCAAGATGGTTTTGTGGCGGCACGGTGGTGGTTTGGGGACCCATATCCAGCGCCGGTTTTGGCGCCTGATCTGGATCGCTGGCGTTCGCCGCCTGCGCGGGATCAAGGATAATGCTGCTCATGATAATCTGGTCTTTCGTTCGGTGTGGTCACGCTTTAACCCCATAAATGGCGGGAAACGACATACCCTGCAAGGGTGGATTAGCTTTTAGGTGTTTTCCACCGGCGTAATGTCGGCGCAATCGAAATCGATGATCAGCGGGGGATGATCCAGATGAGCGAAAAATTTGAGCAAATCTACTCCACTGATGGCGGTGGTCTGGGTGTTGATCAAGGGGTGAAAATTGGCCTGATCGGCAGTGGTAAAAATTTTATCCAAGACCACCTGAACCCGGCGTTGGCCATCATTGATGATGCTAAACGGGCTCACCGAGCCGGGCTCGACACCGAGGCTTTCGAACAACAATTGAGGTTTGCCAAACGACAAGGTTTGCGCGCCGAGGCGTTTGCGCAGGGCTTTGAGGTCAATCGTGCGCTCCTCATGGGCCACCACCAGCCACTGATGGCCCTTTTTATCTTTGAGGAAAAGGTTTTTGCTGTGCAGGCCCGAAATGGACCCCCGCAAGGCTTGGTTTTGGGCCACGGTTTTGACCGCCTCATGCGCGGTTGTGGTGGTCGTAATTTGCATCTCGGCGAGTGCTTCGAGCAACTGTTGAGGGGTTTTGGCTGGCTTATCGCTCATGGAAACTCCGCGATCTGAAGGGAAAAAATGGCGGTGCATAAAAAAAGTGAAAAACAGGGCTTGCAAAGACAAATTCTGTGGGTATTATCCGCCTCGCCTTACGGAGGCAGTGTGCGGGTGTAGCTCAGGGGTAGAGCGCAACCTTGCCAAGGTTGAAGTCGTGAGTTCGAATCTCATCACCCGCTCCATTCTCCGTTGATGGCACAAATAAACCGGGCTCTGTCCCGGATTTTTTGTGCCTGCATTTTGGCCCATCGCTGAACCTAGAGCAGCTTCAGTATTCGATGATGGCGCTGCGCACGATCAAGATGGCCAATCCCACCACAGTAAATAAGGTCGTGAGACCCAAGGCAAACATTGCGTTGCCCATGGTCAAGAGCGGAAAATCTTGGCGCTCATCCTTGCGCCGGTGTGCCGGTCGACGTTCGCGCCCGGCGACGATGGTGAAATAAAATCGGGTATGAAAAAAAGGCAGGGATATTCGAATGTCGATGGGATGACTGACCCAAGTGGTCGGGTTGTCTTTGCCCGAAAGGATTTCTTCTCCGTAATCACTGGCGATTTCACGGCTCATGATAGCGTATGCCTTGTTCTAGAGGCTGATCAAGCCTTGCAAGTCAGATTTCAGTTAGGGTCACACAGTGCCAAGCGGGAATCAACTGGGCACCAGGAAAATATGCTATTATATCAATTTCTTTTGTAATTTCCGAGAGATGCACTAACTTTTTATATATAGGGATCCGGTTTTAAGGTGGGAGGGATATTTAATGCCACTCGATATTGATCATGATCGCCGCAGCAAGGTGATAGAAAGCGTTCTTCATACGGCGATGAAGGGTCTGAAAAAAAACGAGCGATCGCAAACCCATCAATTTGTTAGCCAATACTTTTCCCATTTGGCGATCGATGATCTTGAGGCCATGGACCCGGCAACGCTCAGCGGGCTGGCGTGCCATCATCTGGCGTCTGCCGCCAAGCGCAAATCAGGCGAGATGATCGTCAATATTTTCAATCCCGATGAACGCAGCGAAGGCTGGGCCCTGGGTCACACAGTGGTCGAGATCATCACCGATGACATGCCATTCCTGGTCGACAGCATCACCGCCGAGATCAATCGCCGGGGTTTTGGTGTGCACCTCTCGATCCATCCGGTTATTCGGGTTCGGCGCACCGCACCAGGGGTGCTGAGCGCGGTTTTGGAGCACGGCATCCTGGGTGCGGATAAGGGTGTCATGGCGGAAAGCTTGATCCACATCCAGATCGATGAGCAGCCGTTAATTCGTCACGAAGATATCAAATCAGGCTTGTTGGAGGTGCTCAAAGATGTCACCGCTTCGGTGTCGGATTGGCGCAACATGCGTGCCGCCTTGGCCGACTTGATCGATGAGCTGGAAACCCTGACCGTCAATCTACCGTTGGAAGAAGTCAGCGAAGTACGTGATTTTTTGCGCTGGCTGCACGATGACAACTTCACCTTTTTGGGCTACCGCGAATACGAGTTCACCGGTTCGGGTTCCAAGGCCCGCGTCAATGTCACCAAAGGCAGCGGCATGGGGGTGTTGAAAGACGCCAAGCGGGTGGTGTTTCAAGAATTGCGCGACTTGGCCAAGATGCCGGCCGAGGTGCGCCGATTCGTCAAACAAGCCGATTTGCTGATGGTCACCAAAACGGAGATGCGTTCGCGGGTTCACCGTCCGGTGCAAATGGATTCCATCGGCATCAAGCGTCTGGACGCTAAGGGACGGGTGGTTGGCCAGCGCATTTTTGTCGGCCTATTTACGGCCGGTGCCTATAACCGCAGTGCCCGCGAAATTCCATTGTTGCGGCGTAAGGTTGAAGGCACCTTTGATCGCGCCGGTTTGCCGTCCAATTCGCACAATGGCAAGACCATGTTGAACATCTTGGAAACCTTTCCGCGTGACGAGTTGTTCCAGATTTCGACCGATAAGCTGCTGGAAATCAGCCTGGGCATTTTGCGCCTGCAAGATCGTCAAAAGGTGGCGTTGTTTTTGCGCCGCGATGACTTTGATCGTTTTATCAGTTGCTTGGTATATGTGCCGCGCGATCGCTACAGCACCGATTTGCGTAAGCGCATTCAGGCGGTTTTGGAATTGGCCTTCAGTGGTGCCGTCACGGCGCATTATGCCCACTTGGGTGACGAAGCCCTAGCGCGCTTGCATCTGGTGGTGAAAATCACCCCGGGCGAAGTGCCGAAATACGATGAAAAAGCCCTCGAACGTCAGATCGCAGATTTGGCGCGCTCCTGGGGGGATCATTTGGGCGGAGCCTTGATCAAAAAATACGGTGAAATGCAGGGCATGCGTTTGCTGGATGGCTATCAAGATGCTTTCAACCACAACTACGAAGAAAACTTTTCCACCGAAGAAACCATCAATGACATCCAGCGCATCGAGTTAACCTATGTGTTTGGTCGTTTGGGTCTGCATCTTTATCAATTGGAAGCGCCGCAAGGCCCGCCGCTGCGGTTCAAGATCTACAATCCCAAAGTCCCGGTGGCGCTGTCGGATATTTTGCCGATGTTGGAAAATTTGGGCCTGCGGGTGATGGAAGAAATTCCCTATAATGCACATCCCAAAGACCGTGATCACAAAATCATCATTCATGATTTTGGTTTGGAGCCACGGGGCAAACTGATGGGCAGCGGCGATGATGTGCGCTCGCGCTTTCATGCTGCTTTTGATCAAGTTTGGGCCGGCAATATGGAAAGCGATGCGTTGAACGCATTGATTTTGTCGGCCGGTTTGGATTGGCGTGAAGTGACCGTGTTGCGTGCCTATACCAAATATTTACGCCAGGCCGGAATCACGTTTTCCGAAGAATACATGGCCCGCACGCTGGTCGAAAATGCTGTCATCACACGCGGTATCGCCGATATGTTCATGGCCCGTTTTCAGCCCTTGGATGGGCCGGATTTGGACAAGGATGAAGGCCATAAAGCGGCGCGCAAGACGTTGCGTTTGCGCACCAAGATGTTCGATCAATTGGAAGATGTCACCAGTGCCGACCAGGATCGCATCCTGCGCCGCTATATCAATTTAGTCGACGCCACCTTGCGCACCAATTTTTTCCAGTTGAGCGAAGACGGCGAACCGAAATCATGGCTGTCGATGAAATTGTCCAGTCACGATGTCGAAGAACTGCCCTTGCCGCGGCCCAAGTTTGAAATCTTTGTCTACTCACCAAGGGTTGAAGGGATCCATCTGCGCTTTGGCAATGTGGCCCGTGGCGGTTTGCGCTGGTCGGACCGGCGCGAAGATTTCCGCACCGAAGTTTTGGGTTTGGTGAAGGCCCAACAGGTCAAGAATGCGGTGATTGTGCCGGTCGGTTCCAAGGGCGGTTTTGTGGTTAAAAACCCACCCAGAGAAGGCGGACGCGAGGCATTTTTGGAAGAAGGCATCGAATGTTATAAGACCCTTATTCGGGGTCTTTTGGATCTCACCGACAACTTGGATAGCCGCGGTGGCGTGGTGCCGCCCAAGGACGTGGTGCGCCACGATGGCGACGATCCTTATTTGGTGGTTGCCGCCGATAAAGGCACGGCAACTTTTTCCGACATCGCCAATGCGGTGTCGGCAGATTATGGGTTCTGGTTGGGCGATGCGTTTGCCTCCGGTGGCAGTGTTGGTTACGACCACAAAAAAATGGGTATCACCGCGCGCGGCGGGTGGGAATCCGTCAAACGTCATTTTCGGGAAATGGGCCTGGATACGCAAAGCCAGGACTTCAGCGTTGTCGGGGTCGGCGATATGTCGGGTGATGTGTTCGGCAATGGCATGTTGTTGAGCGAACATATTTGCCTGCGTGCGGCGTTTAACCATTTGCATATTTTCATCGACCCCAAACCCCATGCGGTGAAAACTTTTAAGGAACGCAAGCGGCTGTTCGAATTGCCGCGTTCGGGTTGGGCGGATTACAATGCCAAACTAATTTCACGCGGTGGCGGGGTGTTCGAGCGACGTGCCAAATCGATTCCGCTGTCCAAAGAAATGAAGGCGATGTTTGGGCTCAGTGCGGACAAAATTACGCCCAATGACTTGATCCGCAAGATTTTGATGATGGAGGTCAATCTGTTGTGGTTCGGCGGCATCGGGACTTACATCAAAGCCAACACAGAAAGCCAAGTTGATGCGGGTGATCGCACCAACGATGGGCTGCGTGTGGACGCCGATGAGGTCCGTGCCAAGGTCCTTGGTGAAGGCGCAAACTTGGGCGTGACGCAGCGCGCGCGGGTGGAATATGCGCTGGGCGGCGGCCACTTGAACACCGACGCCATCGACAATTCCGCCGGCGTCGATTGCTCGGATCATGAGGTCAACATCAAGATTTTGCTGGATGCCTTGGTGGTCCAGAAAAAGCTCACCCTTCGCGGCCGCAACACCTTGCTGGAACGCATGACTGATGAGGTTGGCGAGCTGGTGTTGTGGGACAACTATGAACAGACCCAGGCGCTGTCGCTGCTGCAGGCCCGCAGCACCGATTTGGTGGATCATCAAATCCGTCTGATGCGGATGTTGGAAAAATCCGACCGGCTCAATCGTGACGTTGAATTTCTGCCCGATGATGAAACCCTCAATGAACGCGCCATCGCTGGAAAGGGCCTGACGCGGCCGGAAATTTCGGTGCTGATGTCGTATTCGAAAATTTGGTTGTTCGATGAATTGCTGGCTTCTGATCTTCCGGACGAACCCTATTTGACGCGTGATTTGTTGCGCTATTTCCCCACCGCTTTGCAGAAAAAATATCCAGCCGAAATCGGTGAGCATCGTCTGCGCCGTGAAATCATCGCCACCCGTGTCACCAATTCGATGATCAATCGGGTCGGCGGCACGTTCGTCACCCAGTTGATGGAAAAAACCGGCATGAAGCCCGATGAGATTGCCCGCGCCTTTACCATCGCGCGCGAAGTATTTTCGGTGCGTGATATGTGGCAACCCATTGAAGCCTTGGACAATAAGGTTCCGGCGTTGACTCAAATCGGCATGTTTTTGGATGTGAACAAGTTGCTGGACCGCGCCACCATCTGGTTTTTGCGCAACTCAAGCTCCGGCGAAGCGTTGGAAAAAACCGTGGAGCGTTTTCGCGCAGGCATCACCTCCTTGGCCCAAGGGCTGAATGCAGTGTTGCCCGCGCATTACCGCGATGACCTGGAAACCCGGGCCCAAGCTTATATCGAAAATAACGTGCCCAAGGCTTTGGCCCTGACCATTTCGGGGCTGGTGAACTTGGCGGCGGCCACCGACATTGTTTTGCTGGCCGAAAAGCGCAAGCTCGAGGTTTGTGAGGTGGGGCAATTGTATTTTGCCGTGGGTTCGCGTTTCCGCCTGGGTCGCTTGCGGGCCGCGTGTGATGCAATTTCAAGCGACAGCCATTGGCAAAAATTAGCCGTTGCGGCGCTGATCGAAGAGGTCTTCGCGCACCAACTCAATCTCACCGCGCATGTCTTGGACGTGTCGAAAAATGTCACCGATCCGGATAAAGCGATTAAGGCTTGGACGGACGCACATCAAGTGGCGATCGATCGCACCGAACAGCTGCTGACGGAATTGTGGGCTGGTGAGATCAACGACATCGCGATGATTGCGGTGGCCAGTCGGGCGCTTAAATCGCTGACGGATGAGCGCAACAACTGATGGCGGACAAAGTTAAGGGGCGGGTCGCGTGGGCGTTTTACGACTGGGCCAACTCGGCCTTTCCGACCGTTATTACGACCTTTGTCTTTGCCACATATTTTACCAAAGGCGTGGCCTTGGACCCGATCACCGGCACCGCGCAGTGGGGTTGGGCTTTGTCGATTTCGGCGCTGGCGGTGGCCCTGTTGGGGCCTGTTATGGGGGCGGTGGCCGACCACACTGGGCGGCGCAAACCATGGCTGGCCTTTTTCACCTATGCCTGCGTCGCGGCGAGCGCCCTGTTATGGTTTGTCAAACCCGACCCGTCGTGGGTGTTGTTTGCCCTGGTGGTGATGGGGGTGGCGAATTTTTGCTTTGAAATGGCAGTGGTGTTTTACAACGCCATGCTGCCGGGTCTGGTGGACAAATCTCATTTAGGCCGTCTGTCGGGTTGGGCCTGGGGTTTGGGCTACATCGGCGGCCTGGGCTGTTTGACGGTGGCCTTGGTGGGCTTTGTGCAGTCCGACACACCGTGGTTCGGTCTCAGTCGTGAGGAGGCCCAGTACCTGCGCGCCACCCCGGTATTGGTGGCCCTGTGGATGGGTTTTTTTGCGCTGCCAATCTTTTTCTTTACGCCGGATACAAAAACGGTGGCGGTGCCATTGGGCCAAGCGGTGCGCGCTGGCGTGGCGAGCTTGCGCACCACCCTGGGCCATGTGCGCCGTTATAAGTCCATCGCGCGTTATCTGCTGGCGCGCATGATCTACACCGACGGTTTGAACACCCTGTATGCCTTCGGTGGGATTTATGCCGGGGTGACCTTCGGCATGGACTTTGCTGAAATCATCACCTTTGGCATTGCCATCAATGTGGTCAGCGGCGTGGGGGCGTTTGGCTTTGCTTGGGTCGATGATTGGATTGGCCCGAAAAAGACCGTGCTGATCGCCTTGGCCGGGGTGTCGGTGCTGGGCCTCGCCCTGGTGTTAGCCCAAAGCAAAACCCAGTTTTGGCTGTTCGCCATGCCGCTGGGGCTGTTTGTCGGCCCGGCGCAGGCGGCCAGCCGTTCGTTCATGGCCCATTTGGCACCCAAAGACATGGTCAGCGAAATGTTCGGCCTGTATGCGCTTTCGGGCAAGGCCACGGCGTTTGTCGCGCCGCTGGTGCTGGCTTGGGCAACGCTTGCGTTTGATAGTCAGCGCGCGGGCATGGCGACAATTTTGGTGTTTTTTGCCCTCGGTGCATATTTGCTGTGGTCGCTGCCTGATCCCACCCGACCTACCGAGACCGTTCAGAAAAACTGAGCCAATTCGCATAATGCAATGCATATTGCGAAAAACAGGCCAAAGAACAGGCAAAAAAACGGGGTCAAGGCAAAAGCCTCAGACCCCGTAAGTGTGCGTCAAGGGTATTACCCCAGACGAGAGTGGACCATTAAAGAAGCTCCCAGGCCCCAGGTTTTGATCCTAGGCCTGTCTCACTTCAAGACTATGTTTCACCGCCCGATCCAATTGATCAAAATCTAACGGTTTGGACAAAAAACCGGCGCAACCGGCGCGGCGCATGGTTTGCTGTGTGTCGTCATTGACATGCGCGGTTAAGACAATGACAGGGATGCCGGCCATTTGGGGATCGCCTTTCAGCACCCGCATGGTCGAGTGACCATCCAATACCGGCATATCCACATCCAGGATCACCATGTCCGGTTGACGTTGCGCCACCATGCCGATGCCATGTGCGCCGTCTTCGGCGGCAAACACCAAATGACCTTTGTCTTTTAAATAGGTCAACAATAAGTCCCGAATATCCGGGTCGTCATCAATCACCAAAATTTTCGCCATGGCGGTGGGCCCCCCCCTGATTGAAGATATCACGCAATATGCAGTGCGTTCTCCACACCCGGCTTAAAAAGCAATTGCCATGCCAAGTTAGGGGGCCAATGTCCTATGGGAGTGTTGGCAACCGGTGTGATGTACGCTTGATGATCGAGATTGAAAACCTAACCAAAAGTTTCGAGCTGGTTCAGGCCCTCAACGGTTTGAGCCTCAGCGCTCACGATGGCCGGGTGACGGGATTGATCGGCCCCAACGGTGCGGGCAAAACCACCGCGTTTCGCATCATTTATGGCCTGTTGGTGGCAGATCAGGGTCGCGCCCTGGTTGATGGTGTTGATGTGGCGCAAAACCGAATGCTGGCACAGCGTCAATTGGGCGTGCTGCCGGATGTGCGCGGGCTTTATTCACGCCTCACCGCGCGCGAACACATCCGCTATTTTGGGCAGTTGCATGGGGCTGAAGGGGCGGCGTTGGAAGCCGACATTGATGAGCTGGTTGAACGCCTCGGCATGGCCGATTTTGCCGATCGTTTGGCCAAAGGGTTTTCGCGCGGCCAGGAACTGAAAGTCGCCCTGGGCCGGGCCATGGTGCATCGGCCCAAAAACTTGATCTTGGATGAACCCACCAACGGCCTTGATGTGATGAGTTCGCGTGCGGTGCGGGCCCTGATCTTGGAGATGAAAGCCGACGGCCACTGCATCTTGCTGTCCAGCCACATCATGAGCGAGGTTTCGGCGCTGTGCGATCACTTGGTGTTCGTGTCTGAAGGACGCGCGGTGGCCACCGGCACACCCGATGAGCTGCGCGCCCAGGCCGGTGTGGATGATTTGGAAGAGGTGTTCGTGCGGGTGCTTGGCAAACATGTTGATCAAGGGGAGGCCACGCCATGAGGGATCAAATCTCCAGCGGCTGGTTGGGCCGCCTGATGACGGTGTTCAAAAAAGAGCTGCGCGACCACACCCGGGATCGACGCTCCTTGTTGTTGGCGCTGATCTATCCGATGTTGGGTCCGCTGTTGGTGGCGGTCGGCTTGTCGATTGCCGGCAAAACTCTGCAAGGTGATTTTCGCGCTCAATTCATCACCATTCCCGTCATCGGCCTCGACCATGCGCCGGCCTTGCGCGATCACCTGCAAGCCAACAACATCCGGTTTATGGCGGCCCCAGATGATAAAGAAGCCGCGGTGCGTGATGGTCGGGTGCCGGTGGTGATGATCGTGCCGCAAAGTGCACGTGGTCAAGATCGCTTTACGGTCGAGCTGATCACCAATTTGGGACGGGTCGATAATTTAAAAGTCACGGCGCGTTTGTTGCGCACCATCAGCGCCTATAATGAAATGATCGCCGAACAAAAGGCCCGTGACGCTGGCCTGGCCGAGGGTTATGGCGTGCCGATTAAGATCAAGCGCACCAACGTCGCACGCGATGCCAACATTGCGGTGTTTTTCTACAACATGATTCCGCCGTTGGTGATTTTTATGATTTTCTTGGGCGGGGTGCATTTGGCCATCGATACCACGGTGGGCGAACGTGAACGCGGATCGTTGGAACCTTTGTTGTTGGCGCCGGTGGAACGCTGGGTGTTGTTGTTGGCCAAATCGGGCGCCGCGTTTGTTTTCACCGCGATCACCACGCTGGTCAACTTAGCCGCGTTTCGCCTGTTCATGGGTGCCGCGGTGACGGCGTCCGAACGCCTGGTGGCCCCGCCCGGCTGGGATGTGTTCGCCATGGCTTTTGTGGTCGCGGTGCCGTTGATGATGATCGCGGTGGCGCTGCAGATGTCGGTGGCGGTGATCACCCGCTCAATGAAAGAAGCGCAAATCTATCTGGGATTATTGCCGTTGATCCCGGCGCTGCCCGGCATGGTGATGGTCTTTTCGCCGATGAATCCGACAGATCTAAATGTCGCGGTGCCGGTGCTGGGGCAGATGTTGCTGATCAATCAATTGGTCTCGGAACAAGCCCTGGATCTTGGTCACGTTTTGATCGCCACCACATCGACCACGCTATCGGCGGCGCTGATTTTTTTGCTGGCGGCCAAATGGTTTCGCCGCGAAAAGATGTTTGTGCTGGGCTGAATTTAAGCGTGTCTTTTGCGCAAGGCCAAAACCGTATGCACCATCAAGGCGGTCATCAAAATTGCCCCACCCAAAATTGTCAGTTCCGGTGGCGCTTCGTCGATGATCAGCCACACCCATAATGGTCCCAAAACCGTTTCGAGCAAGAACGCCAGGCTGACTTCTGCCGAGGGGATGTATTTGGGGGCCGAGGTGATCATCACGAATGAAATTGGCAAGATCACGGCTCCGATCAACACCATGTATAGCCAGTCCAGGCCGACCAAGGACAACGGCGCGGCCAGCGGCAGAACCGCCAGGGCCATGAGAAAGCCACCTGCGGCGATCATCGGGGCCGTATCGACGTGTCCAGCACGTCGCAGCACGGTGAAGATTGCACCTTGCATAACGGCCATGCCCAAGGCCGCCCCATCGCCCAGAAGCGAGCCTTGGCCCAAGCCTTCACCCATGATGGCGCCGATGCACAAAACGCCGATGATAGACATCACCCAAGTCCGCATGGGGACCTGTTCGTGGAGGAATGCCCGTGACATGATGGCGGCAAAAATGGGTGCGGTGGACAAAATCACCAAGGTATTGGCGACCGAGGTGTGGGTCAGCGATACGATGAATAAAATGGTGTTGATGGCGTATAGAATGCCCACCAGCCAACCCCGTTTGGACATGTCCCGAAATGGGATTTGCGGTTTGCGTCGATCGCGCAGCACCATGTACAGCGTCAAAGCCAAGCCGGTGAACAGGCCGCGCCAAAACAGCAGCGACCATTCATCCACCGAGACAAGCCGCACCAACAAGGCATCAGGGGTAATGACCAGCACCCCGACGATGGCGAGGAACAAACCTTTGGCTTGGTCGGACCAATGCTGCATTCAAACGTCTCCGTAAGCTGGAGGGCAAAGCCCGACAAGCGCACAAGCGTGCGCCGCGCAAATGCGCGAGCCCAAGCAGGCTACGCCTGCGCCCGGCGCTTGAGGGCCTATATCAGTGCCTAAAGTGACGCATGCCGGTGAAGACCATGGCGATGCCGGCTTTGTTGGCGGCTTCGATCACTTCGTTGTCGCGCATCGACCCACCCGGCTGAATGGCCGCCACCGCGCCCGCATCGACGGCTTCAAGCAAGCCATCGGCGAACGGGAAGAAGGCATCGGATGCGACCACCGCACCGACCGCCCAGCTTTTGTCTTCGCCTTGGGTCTTGGCGGCTTGTTCGGCGCGAAACGCTGCGATGCGGCACGAATTGACGCGGCTCATCTGGCCCGCACCGACGCCGACGGTACGGCCATCCTTGCAATAGACGATGGCGTTGGACTTGGTGTGCTTGGCGACCGTGTAGGCAAATTTCAAATCGATCATTTGGGCCTCGGTGGGGGCCTTTTCGGTGACCACTTTGAGCTCTTCGAAGATGTCATTGTCGCGGCCTTGAACCAGCAAGCCACCGGCAAGCATCTTCACCGTGCGGCCGCCTTCTTTAGGGTCGGGCATCGCGCCGGTGGTCAAAACCCGCAGGTTCTTTTTGCCAGCCAAGATTTTCAACGCGTCTTTCAATACGATACGGCTTCCGCCGCCAAGATTATATGTTTTACCGTTCTTACCTTTACGTGCTGCACTTATATTAGCCGTGACAATGTCATCAACAAAAGTAAAGTC
>JAESUA010000066.1 GCA_016763255.1 Magnetovibrio sp.
CTTGGCGTTGGCGGCGGCTTGTGCGTCGGGTCCATTGCCGGTGTTGTCGGGCACCGCGAAGGCCAGCACGGCGACGATGCCGACGGCGACCCAGCTCCTGCGGCCATAGCGGTGATGCATACGTTTGTGGACATAGAGCATGGCGATAACCACAACCATGATCGCGCCGATCAATACGGCGGCCAACTGGCTCACCTGAATGGCGAGGATGCTGACCAGCCAAATGGCGGTGGCGGCCAGGGCAAAACCTAAGAAGCGGCGTAAAATCACCATCCAACGCCCCGGTTTGGGCATCTTGGTGGCAAATTTAGGAAATGCTGCAACCAATAGGTAGGGCAGTGCCAAACCGACACCAAGGGCGGCGAAGATGCTGAGAATTTCACCGGTGCCGCGGGCCAGGGCAAAGCCGACGGCGGTGCCCAGGAATGGGGCCGAGCATGGCGTGGCCAGCAAGGTAGCAAGCGCCCCGGTCATGAAGTGGCCACCCAGGCTGTGTACATGGGTGGTGGTGGCGCCAATTTCGTTGACCGCGTCGGGTAAGTGAACTTCGAAAAACCCCCACAGATTGCACGCGAACAAGGTCACGATCAGGGCCATGGCGACGAGGAACCAGGGGTGTTGGAATTGGATCCCCCAACCAATGGATATTCCGGCACTTTTCAACGCGACCAGGATGAGGGCCAGCACCAAAAATGAACTGATGATGCCTGCCGAGGTGGCGAGGAAACTAAGCCGCACGGTGCGGGTTTCACCGCCGCCGTGGCCGACCACACCTAGCAGCTTGATCGAAAGCACCGGCAAAACGCAGGGCATCAGATTCAAGATCATGCCGCCCAGAACGGCCAGGGCCAACATCGTCCACAGGGATGGCCCCTGGAACATGGATGGAGCCAGCGATTGAGCCAGTGGTTGGGCCAGGGTATCGAGTATAGCCAGCGTATCCGGCGTGGCGAGGGTCGGTTGCACGCTGAATTCAGCACCGCGCGGGCTGTCGGCTAAGGTGACGGTCAACTTGGTTTGATTCAGCGATGTTTTGGCGGATTTGAGGCCTTCAAAATCTACCTCCATCACCGCAATCATGCCATCCGGGCTGAGCGCTACGCGGGGTTTGGCAAAGGCCATTTCCAGCGGACCTTCGATGAACGCATCGAGGTTCTTAAAAGCGCTGATGGTGGTGGCTTCGAGGTACAGTGTGCCACTGTCGCCATCGCTGGCAGGATCAATTTGGAATTGTGTGGTTTTGATCTTCAGGCCCAGGGCATCGCCGTTGCCCGGTACCAGACCCGGCACCGTGGTTTGAAAGCGATTGATCAGGTGGGCTTGTGCGGACGGTGTGCCCGGTCCGGCGGGCAGAAAAATATCGATTTCGGCGTCATAAGGAACACAGATTTCGGCGCATGCCAGATAGCTGATCTGGGTCTTTAGGGCCACCGCTTCACCCGGCCGTTCCAGGGTCACGATCAGCGGCAATACCACTTCGCCGGTGTAACCTAAGGTCTCAAAGCCAAGGATCGAAAAGCGTTCCGGCAGTGGCCAGTTGATCGTCGCGTCTTTGACGTTGACGGAACCGTCCCATTCGACCGATGGTGGAAATCCGGCATCGCCTGGGGATCGCCAATATATTTTCCAATGGTCTTTGAGCTTAAATTGCAAGCCCAAGGTGAGCGTATCGGCTTCACCGGTGGCATCCGTCTGGCTGATGATGCGCAGCTGGGAATAATCGGTTTTAGCCCAATCGCTGGATGCAGCGAGAACCGGAGACGCCAACAGGCTCAATCCGGTGAAAAGGGTGCTCAAAACGGCAAGGGTGCGTGCTAAATGTATCATGGCCTCTGAGTATGTTGTTATTTTTGTTCACTGTAAGCACAGATCATGGCCGGTTTGAGGCAAATCACAAAATCTTGAAACTATTTGAGGAGGCGGTTCCATCAAACAAAGCACATATGTAATACTGAAAGGTAAGCGTTTTCAGGCCTTAGAAGCGGTGAACCCATGACCATTCAAACCTCCGATAGCCCTTATCTTGTTGGCTCTTTACTCGTTGCCATGCCAGGCATGCCCGATGCACGCTTTTCCAAGGCGGTGATTTATGTGTGTGCCCATAACGATGAAGGCGCGATGGGGCTGGTCATCAACCAGGCCATGAGCGACCTCACGTTTCCCGATTTGCTGGCCCAGCTCAATTTGGTGCAAACCGATCCCCAAGCGGCGGTTTCGATTCAATTTGGCGGACCGGTTGAACAGGGTCGCGGCTTTGTCTTGCACAGCCCGGATTATTTGCACGAATCGACCCAAGTGGTCGACGACGACGTTGCGTTGACCGGTACGATGGATATTTTGCAAGCCATCGCCGAAGGACATGGTCCCAAAGAACGCATTTTGGCCCTAGGTTATGCGGGCTGGGGGCCGGGCCAACTGGACAACGAGATTCTTGCCAACGGTTGGCTAACGGTCGAGGCCGACCGCGAAATTGTCTTTAATGTCGAGCTGGAAGACAAATGGGCGTGCGCCCTGAGCAAACTCGGCATCGACCTCAGCTTGCTGTCGCAAGAGGCTGGCCACGCCTGAAACCTTCAACCGTTATGACCATATGTTGGTGGGTGTGACGCCTGTCATAGGGGGGCGGGTTGGTTATGCCTAGAATCGAAGCATGAACCAATTTGAGCATTGCTCATGTTTTGAAGTGAGGCACCCCATTCATGACCAGTTTAGAAATATTTTTATCGATTGTCGCCACGGGTATTGGACTGGTTTCACTGTGGGTTATTGCAGACGTGACCAAAAAGCTCACCCGGCAAACCCACCAAATGATTGCAGAAACCCAACAAGACGTGGTGCGCATGTTGGACCAATCGAATCAAGCGGGCCACGCGTTGGACGAAAAATATGCCAACATCAAGCATACGATGTTGGGTATGAAGCAGGCCCATAAGAAAGAGATTGCGCGTTTGAAGGCCGCAATTGCCGAGAAACAGGATAAGCCCAACCGTCGACACCGAGGTGTGGCGGCCTAGCTTTATCCTGAGACGACTATCGGTTCAAACGAGCTGAAATCTTATCAAAATCTTCGACACCGGAAATAGGCCCCAGTGCGGCCACCGTTGGGGTGCCCTGGAAAATGCGGGCGCAAACGTTTTTGATGGCCGTCGTGTCGACAGCTTCGATTTTGGCGACGGCTTCGTCTGCCGGGATTGGACGGCCGAAGATCATCAACTGACGGGCCAATTGCTCGGCCCTTGATGAGGTGCTTTCTAGGCTCATGAGGATCGATGATTTCAACTGTGCTTTGGCCCGGTTGAGTTCGTCTGTGCTAACGCCCTGGTCAAGCTTGCCGATTTCATCACACACCACGGGGATCAATTCGGCCACGTCCTTTTCGCCGGTTCCAGCATAAATGCCGAACACGCCACCGTCGGCATAGGCGGTGATGAAGCTGTATACGGAATACACCAGGCCGCGCTTTTCACGCACTTCTTGGAACAGCCGTGACGACATACCGCCGCCAAACAGCATCGACATCACCGAGGCGGCATAAAAATCATCATCGACGTAGCTGAAGCCTTTAAAGCCCAATAAAAAATGCACCTGTTCGATGTCGCGGCTTTCGCGGATATCGCCGCCGACATAGTTCGCCGGGCCCTGGGTGTCGGCGGTGGCGGCACGTGCGGGTTGGGTGAAGTGCTGGCTGGCCAAATCAACCAGTTGGTCGTGCTGGAAATTGCCGGCAGCCGACAACACCATGGAGCCGGCGCGGTAATGATCACCCATATAGGTCATGATGTCGTCGCGGGGCATGCCGGTGATGCCATCGAGCGTCCCCAAAACCGGACGGCCCAAGGCTTGGTCAGGATAACAGGCATCTTGAAATAGATCGAAGATGACGTCGTCCGGGGTGTCGTTGGCCTGGTTGATCTCTTGCAAGATCACGCCGCGTTCGCGTTCCAACTCTTCTTCGTCGAGCACCGCGTTTTGCACCAAGTCCGCGACCACATCGACGGCCAAGCCAAGATCATCTTTCAACACTTTGGCGTAATAGGCGGTGTTCTCGCGGGAGGTGTAGGCGTTGATGTGTCCACCGACGTCCTCAATTTCTTCGGCGATGGCCTGGGCGTTGCGCTTACGCGTGCCCTTGAACGTCATGTGTTCCAACATGTGGGACACACCGTTGAGCTGTTGTGATTCAAGTCGCGCACCCGCTTCGATCCAGATGCCCGCAGAAGCGGTCTCGACGCTGTTCATTTCATCGGAAATGATGCGCAGCCCATTGTCGAGGGTGGTGATGCGCACAGATTCGTTAACGGTCTCGCTCAAAGCTTGCCGCGCTCCTGTAAAGTCGTTTCGATGTGGCCTTTGACGGCGTCAAAGTTGCCGGGTAACTCGCAATACTTCTCTTCACGTTCATATAGGTCGCTTAGATGCGATGGCAACTCGGGATATATGCCGGATGCCGCTTTTACCGCATCTGGGAACTTCGCCGGATGGGCGGTGGCCAGACACACCATGGGGATGTTTTTGTCCCAACGCCGCGCCCGTGCCGCGCCGATACCGATGGCCGAGTGGGTATCGATCAGGTAATGGTAATCTTTATAAGTGTCGCCGATCAGCTTGGCGGCGGCCGCATCATCAAAACGTTCACCATCCATAACGTCTTTCAGACGCGCCATAAAGGCATCCGTGACGCTAAAATGTCCACTGTCTTTAAATTCTTGCATGGCGTTGTTGAGTGCTGAGCTGTCGCGCCCCAGCAATTCGAACATGAAGCGCTCGAAATTGGACGAGATTTGAATGTCCATGGAGGGGCTAGAGGTGGCGAACACCTCCTTGCTTTGCATGCGTCCGGTTTCGATAAAGCGGATCAAAATGTCGTTGGCGTTGGAGCCGATGACAAACTGGCTGATGGGCAGGCCCATCTGTTTGGCGGCATACCCGGCAAAGACATTGCCGAAGTTTCCGGTGGGCACTGAAAAGGCCACCGCGGTTTCGGGTGCCCCGGCTTTGAGCCCGGCCCAGAAATAATAAACCATCTGAGCCATGATGCGCACCCAGTTGATTGAGTTGACCGCACCTAAGTTGACGGCATCACGGAACGCTTCGTCGGCGAACAGGCCTTTGACGGTGTTTTGGCAATCATCAAAATTACCCGTCAGTGCGATGTTGTGGACGTTGTCGGACAACACCGTGGTCATCTGGCGGCGCTGTACGTCGGAAACCTTGCCGCTGGGGTGGAGGATGAAGATTTCGATGTTGTCGCGATCGCGACATGCCTCAATCGCGGCCGATCCGGTATCACCGGACGTGGCCCCAACGATGGTCAGTTTGGTTTTGCGTTTGGCCAGCACGTGGTCGAAGATGCGACCCAAAAACTGCAGGGCAAAATCCTTGAACGCCAGGGTCGGGCCGTGGAACAGTTCCAGCACGAACTCATTATCGCCCAGCTTGACCAGCGGTGCGATGTCATCGCCAACGAACACTCCATAGGTGTCCTTGATGATCTGGTGCAGCTCATCACGGCTGATCACTTCATCGACAAACGGCAACATCACGGTGACGGCCAAATCGACATACGACATGGTTTTCATGTCGGCCAATTGGGCGGTCGAAAACTGCGGCCAGGTTTCTGGCAGATACAGCCCGCCATCGTGGGCCAAGCCGGTCAAAAGGACGTCGTCAAAGGCAAGTTTTGGGGCGTTTCCCCGGGTACTGATATACTTCACGGTTCCGGTCCGTAGAAATTTACAAATAAGTGCTCCCTTTCTTAGAGTTCACAGACCAAAATAGCAATCCAGAAGCGTTCAATTCGACAGGTTTCATTCACTTCAATCATGGGGGCTAACATGACACTCGGCTTTATCACTTGGCTACTGGTGTTCCAATTGCTCGGTGAAGTGATCTCAAAAGGCCTCGATCTACCCTTGCCGGGGCCGGTGGTTGGCATGGCGCTGCTGTTTTTGGCCCTGGTGGTGCGCGGTGAAGTGCCCGATGGCCTCAAGGATACGGCAGCAGGACTGCTCAAACATCTGTCTTTGTTGTTCGTGCCCGCAGGGGTGGGGGTGATGATGCACCTTCATCTTTTGCAAGACGAATGGCAGGGCATCACGGTGGCTTTGCTGGTCAGCACCGTGGCGACCATTGCGGTAACGGCGCTGATGATGGTGGGACTCGGCAAATTGAGCGCTAAAATCACCGCAAAATCGGGGGGACCATCCGATGGGTGAGGGTTTTACGCAAATCTGGGTGTATCTTTCGACCACCCCACTGTTGGGGCTGACCCTGACCTTGGTGGCTTATCAGGCGGGGATGTGGATATACACCCGTGCCAATCTCAACCCATTGCTCAATCCGGTGCTGATTGCGGTGTTGTTGCTGGTGGGCCTTTTGATGCTCACCGGCACTCAATATTCAACTTATTTTGACGGCGCACAGTTTGTCCACTTTATGCTTGGCCCGGCGACGGTGGCCTTGGCAGTACCGTTGTATCAGCAATTCAAAAAGGTCCGCGGATCATTTGTGACCATCTTGGTGGCGATTCTAACCGGCTCACTGACCGCTGCGCTCAGCGCCATCGGTGTTGCCTGGGCCATGGGCGTGTCGCGTGAAACGTTGCTGTCGCTGGCCCCCAAATCGGTCACTGCCCCCATCGCCATGGGTATATCTGAGGCCACCGGCGGGGTGCCGTCGCTGACCGCGGTGCTGGTGATTCTAACCGGCATCACCGGTGCGGTGTTGGGCACCTGGACCTTGAATGCCTTGCGCATCACAGACTGGCGTGCGCGGGGCTTGGCCATGGGCACCGCCAGTCACGGCATCGGTACCGCACGTGCGTTGCAGGTTAACGAAGTCGCGGGTGCCTTCGCCAGCCTTGCCATGGGCCTTAACGGCTTGGCCACGGCGGTGTTGCTGCCACTGATTTTGCGGCTGATTTTTTAGCTCACAAGGAACCTACATCAGTTTTACATTAGAATAATTTAATTGACTTATAGTCTAAATATGGAATGTTCCGCGCGCCTCCCCGCCAAACAAAAGTCTATCAAGGAGATAAATAATGGCGAAAATCAGCAGCTTCATCTGGAGCCTGGGCAATGAGAACCTTCCCCTTTTTATCATCCTGATCGGTGCCGTTATGCTGAGCTGGATATTTTTTCTGGGTGATATGATCCTGCCTTTAATTCAGTAATCAAAATCCCCATCGTCATACTTGAGAGTTGTTTAATGCCGGGACGTTTGTTCGCGCAATGGGCGCGAACCGGATGTTCCGGTATTGTCCTTAATATTTGTCCGGATTGTTCCCCAGAATCAGTGATCGCAAGCCGTCAAAACCAAACGCGATGGTGAAGCTTGGCACGGCGTGGCATGGTTTTCCTGCTTTGAAGGTGATCACATGATGGCGGGCTTGTGCGGCGCGATGATTTCTTCGGTTCTATAGCGCCCCTCGCATTCACCAATGGATTGCTTGACCAGCATGGTGCGAAACTTTTCGTCACGCCTTAACCATGGCTCTGCCAATTCGTCGGAGACACCCGCGTCGTGCAGGGCTTCGGCAAGGAGGCCGTGACGAATGTCGAAGATCTCATCGGTGATGAACAAGTGGGTGTGGGCATGTTTGGGGATGCGCCCGGAATAAACCGGGCCGCCACCAAGGATGGAAATGATGAAATCGGATTGCTGGCTTTCTTGGTGTTTGCGCGGCGAGGCGACAAAAAATTGTTTGAGCCACGGGTGGGCATACATTTTGCCATAAAAGATTTCATGAACCCGCTCTATGGTCTGGCGACCGCCTAATTTGACGAAGTATGCCGATTCTGATGACATCAAAGAGATACCCCCAAATTCAAAAAGATAGCGCCACCCATCGTATGGGGTGCGTGCCTGTTGCATATGTTACCTGTTTGCATCAGTTTCCAGAACTACTTTTGCGGGTGGTTTAGGCGATGTAAAAATCGTAGAAAAAATAGATGGTTACGACAATGCTGGCGATAATGACGAAGCCCCGGACATAACTTTGCGGGATATTTCGAGATATCCGCGCGGCCAGGTATCCGCCCGTCAGGGTGCCGAGCAACACCCAGAAACCTTGGTTCCAGGCGATCGCGTCATTGTAGGCGAACAATACGATGGCGATGAGCGAGACGCACGATGAAATCAGCAGCTTTAAACCGTTCATGGCGTTGATGTTGGTGTGACCGGTTAAGGCCAGATAACTTAACGAGATAATGCCCAATCCGGCATTGAAAAAACCACCGTAAACACATACGCCAAGCAAGATCAGCAGCGCCAAAACCGCACCAATGACGGAGGCATGCTTGTGGCGCGAGGACAGCCGTCGAAGCAGCTCATTCAGCTTGGCACCAAAGGTAAACAGCAGGGTGGCGAACAGCAAAAGCCAGGGGATGATTTCGCGAAACACGGTTTCCGGTGTTTGCAAAAGCAGCCATGCCCCGGCTATGCCGCCGACAAAACTGATCAAAATAAATTTAGGCAGCTCTTTTTTGTGGGCCTTAAGGTCATGGCGAAACGCATAGGTGCCGCTGAGATAACCCGAACATGATGCAAAGGTATTGGTCGCATTGGCGATGATTGGGGGCACGCCGACA
>JAESUA010000067.1 GCA_016763255.1 Magnetovibrio sp.
AGACCCTGGCCAAAGCGTTTTTGAAATCACCGGAATTAAGGTCAATCATGACCTGATCGGTGAAGGTGATGTGGTCGAAAAGCTGCAAACGCAGATGCAGTCGGGCCGTAACATCTATGATGCCTACATCAACGATTCCGATTTGATCGGCACCCACTGGCGTTATCAACAGGTGCGTAATCTGACCGATTGGATGGCTGGCGAAGGCAAGGCCGTCACCAATCCAATGTTGGATGTTGATGATTTTATCGGTAAATCGTTCACCACCGGGCCGGATGGCAAACTCTATCAGTTGCCCGATCAGCAGTTCGCAAACCTGTATTGGTTCCGCTATGATTGGTTCACCGATCCCAAAATCAAGTCTCAGTTTAAAGCCAAATACGGTTATGACTTGGGCGTTCCGGTCAACTGGTCTGCCTACGAAGACATTGCCAAATTTTTCACCAACGATGTCAAAGAAATTGATGGTGTGCGCATTTATGGTCACATGGATTACGGTAAAAAAGATCCGTCATTGGGTTGGCGCTTTACCGACGCATGGCTGTCCATGGCCGGTGCCGGCGATAAGGGCGTATCCAACGGTTTGCCGGTCGATGAATGGGGCATCCGGGTTGATGAGCAAAACCGTCCGGTGGGCTCTTCCGTTGAACGTGGCGGTGCGACCAACGGCCCGGCGGCGGTTTATTCCGTCACCAAGTATGTCGATTGGCTGAAAAAATATGCCCCTCCTGCCGCTGCGGGCATGGTGTTTGGTGAAGCCGGTCCGGTCCCTGCCCAAGGTGCGATCGCCCAGCAGATTTTCTGGTATACCGCCTTTACTGCCGATATGGTTAAACCCGGAATTCCGGTGGTCTATGCCGACGGTTCGCCGAAATGGCGCATGGCCCCGTCGCCGCATGGTGCCTACTGGCAAGAAGGTCAAAAACTTGGCTATCAAGATGCCGGTTCGTGGACTTTGATGAAGTCGACCCCGGTAAAACGTGCCCAGGCCGCTTGGTTGTACGCCCAGTTTGTGGTGTCCAAAACGGTGTCGTTGAAGAAGTCTCACGTCGGCCTGACGTTTGTGCGTGAGTCTGACATCAACCATCAAAGCTTCACTGATCGTGCGCCGATGCTTGGCGGTTTGATTGAGTTCTACCGTTCGCCTGCGCGCGTTCAGTGGTCGCCGACCGGCACCAATGTGCCTGATTACCCAAAACTCGCACAGCTGTGGTGGCAAAACATCGGCGATGCATCATCGGGTCAGAAAACCCCGCAACAAGCCATGGACGCGTTGGCTGCGGCGCAGGACAAAGTCATGGCCCGTCTGGAACGTGCCGGTGTGCAGGGTGAAAAAGGTCCCAAGCTGAACAAAAAACGTGATGCGAGCTATTGGCTCAATCAGCCCGGATCACCCAAGGCTAAGCTTGCCAACGAAAAGCCCAAGCCGATCACCATCGATTACGATGAACTGATCAAGTCTTGGCAATAAGACGGTCATAGAATGCGCCGGGGGCTATCAGCCTCCGGCGTTTTCATTTGTTTATGATATACATTTATGGACACTGATTGAGGGCCGAAGACATGAGCGGATATGTGATCGCAATTGACCAGGGCACCACTTCAAGCCGCTGCGTGGTGTTTGATGGTGACATGAAGATTGTGGGGGTGGGGCAAAAAGAATTCACCCAGCACTTTCCTCGCTCCGGTTGGGTTGAACACGACGCTGATGAAATTTGGTCGTCGGTGGTTGAAATCTTTCGCACCGCCATTGCCGCCGCAAATATCGAAGCCATAGACGTCGCCGCCATCGGCATCACCAATCAGCGCGAAACCGTGGTGGTGTGGGACCGTAAAACCGGCAAACCAATCTACCATGCCATTGTTTGGCAAGATCGTCGCAGCGCGGATTTGTGCGCTGCGCTGAAACAGGCGGGGCATGAGCCCTTGGTGAACGAGCGCACCGGTTTGTTACCGGACCCATATTTTAGCGCCACCAAGGTGGCCTGGATTCTTGACCACGTTGAAGGGGCACGCGAAAAAGCCCAGCACGGCCATCTTTTGATGGGCACCATCGACACCTGGCTGATTTGGAAACTCACCGGCGGGGCCGTGCATGCCACCGATGCCACCAATGCGTCACGCACCATGCTTTACGACATCCACAAAGGGGCGTGGGATGATGAGTTGCTCGACCTGTTCCAGGTGCCGCGCGCCTTGTTGCCCGAGGTCAAAAACAGCGCCGATCAGTTTGGCACGGTAGAGGCCAGCCTGTTCGGTGGCGCCGTTCCCATACTCGGTGTGGCCGGTGATCAACAAGCCGCCACCGTCGGCCAAGCGTGTTTTGAGCCGGGGATGATGAAGTCGACTTACGGCACCGGCTGTTTTGCCATGCTCAACACCGGCGACGCGCCGGTCACATCAAGCAATCGCTTGCTCACCACCATCGCCTATCAGTTGGACGGCAAGCCGACCTATGCGCTGGAGGGATCGATTTTCATCGCCGGCGCGGCGGTGCAGTGGCTGCGCGATGGCTTGGGCGTGATCGAAACGGCTGAACAAACACAAAGCTTGGCCGAAGCCGCCGACCCCCATCAAGACATCTATTTGGTGCCCGCCTTTGTCGGCTTGGGCGCGCCGCATTGGGACCCCCATGCGCGCGGCGCTGTGTTTGGCATTACGCGTTCCACAGGTCCTGCGGAATTGGCCCGCGCGGCGCTGGAATGTGTCGGCTATCAAACCCGCGATTTGATCGAAGCCATGAAGGGTGATTGGCAAGGGGCAGCGGATGCCACCATCTTGCGCGTCGATGGCGGCATGACGGCGTCCAATTGGGCGATGCAATTTTTGGCCGATATCCTCGGAGCGCCGGTTGATCGTCCGCAGGTGTTGGAAACCACCGCGCTGGGGGCTGCGTATCTTGCGGGCTTACAGATCGGTTTTTATCCTGAACCCGAAGACTTCGCCAAGGCCTGGGCATTGGAGCGGCGATTTGATCCGATGATGGAACAAGAACTTCGCAACGCAAAGTATGATGGTTGGATCGATGCGGTGCGCAGGACCTTGAGTTAGATAAGCCTCAGTGATCAACAGGGTTGAGCGTAGGGAGAGACGTGTTGCGCTTCACCTGGCCGAAGGCGAAGCTTGATTCGATACCCGCGATCCCGGGCAGGGTGGTCAGTTTTTCCCGAATGAAGGCTTCGTAGGTTTTGAGGTTTTGACTGACAACGCGCAGCATGTAGTCGCGTGATCCGGTCATCAGATAACATTCGATGACCTCGTCCAGTTCTTGAATGCCGTCTTCGAAGGCTTGGATGGCTTCGTTGGATTGTTTTTCCAGGCGAATATTGACGAAGACATTGATCGGCAGGCCGTATTTTTCCTGATCGACGATGGCCGTATAGCCGGTCAACACCCCTGATTTTTCCAAATTGCGAACCCTGCGCAGGCATGGGGAGGGTGACAGGTTGATCTTGTCGGCCAGCTCCTGATTGGTCAGTCGGGCATTGAGTTGCAAGTGCCGGATGATATTGTGATCAATCGCGTCCATGCTCTCTCCTTTGGCATATTCTGCTAATTTTACGCTTAACTAGGGTTCCATACGCAAGCACATTGCGGATCTAGAGTGGGATAATAGCCTAAATTAAGCATTGCGCCATCCCCAAGCTGTCCAACCCATCTAGGAAACCCTCATGAGCGATCACGTGAACATTCTCATCGATTTGGAAAAAAAGACCCGCTGGCTTTCGGCTTGGATGATTCACAGTGCCAACCACCTGCGGCCCAATGATGATGGCATCAAGGTCGGTGGCCATCAGGCCTCTTGTGCCTCCATGAGTGCGATGATGTCGGTACTGTATTTTTCGGTGCTGCGTCCGCAAGACCGGGTTGCGGTCAAACCCCATGCCGCGCCGGTGTTTCATGCGATCCAATATTTGTTGGGCAATCAGTCCTTGGATAAGCTCAAAGCGTTTCGATCGTTTGGCGGGGTGCAATCCTATCCCAGCCGCACCAAGGATTGTGATGATGTGGATTTTTCCACCGGATCTGTCGGCATGGGTGTCGCCATGACCTCATTCGCCAGTCTTGCCCAAGACTATGTGCGCTCGAAAGAATGGGGGCAAAACGTGCAGGAAGGGCGGATGATTGCGCTGATGGGTGATGCCGAACTGGATGAGGGCAACATCTTCGAAGCGCTGCTCGAAGGCTGGAAACATAACCTGCGCAACACCTGGTGGGTGATCGATTACAATCGCCAGAGTCTCGACGCGGTGATCCATGAAGGCCTGTGGGAAAAGCTCGAGACCATGTTCCGCAATTTCGGCTGGGACGTGGTGATCGTGAAGTACGGTAAGCTGATGCAGGCCGCCTTCGCGGAGCCTGG
>JAESUA010000068.1 GCA_016763255.1 Magnetovibrio sp.
AACGGCATCACCTGCAACGGCTGTGGATTTATCAACACACCGCGCGCGACGCTGACCACCGGCACGCCGACCTTCACCGGTAGCGCATTAACGGGATTGTCGGTCAATGCCGGTGATGTGCTGATCGAAGGCTTGGGGCTGGATGCCAGCAGTGCGACCAAGTTTGACATCGTCACCCGTGCCACCACCATCAATGCGCAGATCAATGCTAAGGATTTGGCCATCCATGCCGGACGTCAGGACTTTGATTACGCCGCGCGCAGCGGCACGGCCAAGGCCGATGACGGATCGGTCAAACCAAGCTTTGCCATCGACAGCACCGCATTGGGCGGGATGTATGCCGGGCGCATCACCTTGGTCGGCACCGAAGCCGGGTTGGGGGTGCGCGTGGCCGGTGACATGGCGGCGAGCACCGGCGATATGGTGTTGACCGCCGATGGCAAGTTGGAACTTAAATCAAACCTATCCGCCGCCACCGATATCGCGCTCACCAGTACCGCATCGGATATTTCTGCCGACAAGGTTATCTATGCACGGGGCAATTTAAGCGCCACCGCCAACGCTGGAACGGTTGCGGCCAACGCGGGGGCGTCTTATGGCGTGGCGGGGGATGTCACCATCAAGGCTGCCAATGTCACGGCGGGTGCGGGCGGTCAGATTGTCGCGGGCATGGACGGTGTCGGTGCGCTGACCACCGGCGGTACCTTGGATATTCGGGCCACCACCGAGATCGCCATGGGCGAAGGCTTTCTCGGCGGTGGGGCACATGTCTTTTTGAAGGGCCCCAGCGTCGATCTCAGCCGCGCCGTGGATGACAATACCGAGACCGTGCGCTCGCGCGATACGTTGCGGATCGAAAGTGGAAACCTCACCGCGACCAACGGGCGCATTGCCTCGGACGGTGCGATGGAGCTGGCGGGCAACTCGCCCATCGTATTGGGGCCGGGGCTGTTTTCATCAACCAATACCATCACCTTGAGCGGCGATAGCGTCACCAGTGCCGCGACCATCACATCCGATGTCGCCATCAACATCACCTCAACCATTGGCGACATCACCAACACAGGATCGATGAGTGCGGGCACCTCTTTGAGTCTCAATTCTGCTGCGGGCATCACCAACTCTGGCACCCTTGAATCCCAAACCGGGACTTTGATCGTCGCCGCCACCACGCTCGACAACGCATCCGGGGCCAAGATCAAAAGTGCTGCTACTACCACCGTCACCACCGGCGGCACGCTGAGCAATGCGGGTTCCATCTACGCCGTCAACGCCGCCACCCTCACCGCACCGACCATCACCAACACCGGATCCATCGCCGCTGGCACAAACCTCGATGTCAATGTGGGAAGCTTCACCAACTTGGCCGGGGTGCTGCATGCGGGGAACAATCTGACGGTGGGCGGCTACGGCGGTGCGGCGCGCGCGGTGCTGTTCGATAACGCATCGGGGGTGGTGGAAACCGTCAACGGCGACATCACCATCAGTGCCGATACGATTAAAAATAGGAAGTCGGCATTTAGTTACACACCTCGAAAATACACCAGTGGCCAATCTGGATTTGGCATCAGCGGGACACTCCTTTCACAATTTATAGGGGAATCAAGTTCAGAAACGTCACCGGACCCTCATTACGTTTATCAACTCTGGAACATTTACACGCCATTCGGGAACTATCTCGGGGTTTTTAATAGCGGCCCTTCAGCGATGGTGCATTATAAAACAACGATCAGTGCCGATTCTGATATTGGTACCATATCATCTGGTCAAAATATTGCCCTGACGGGCACAACCATCTCCAATGATTACAGCACCATCTCCGCAGTTGGTTACATCACCATAACCGCTGATACGTTCTCAAATGAAGCGGCATATTTGACTGATAGTTTGTATGGGCCCAGCTCCCGTTCATGCGGCCAAGTCGACTATCATCCAAGTGGTTGGTATTGCACCAATTCAGGTAGCTTTGGCCTTATGGCCACACGGGTTGCCCTCTCAGCTGATGCACTTGTTCAGGCAGGCGGTGACCTGACAGTTAATGCCACGCGTGTCGGTATTGGGACCGATAAACCGAACCTGGCGCCACCAATTTGGAACAAGAAAGTTGAGGTGGCCTCCCTCCAAACCACCGCCATCCCATCCGCCCTGCTCGACACCACTAAATACGCTGATCTAATCCCCGGGCGTGACGCGTTGTTCCTGGAGTCCAAAGACCCCACGCCAACCTTCTTGTTTGAAACCCAGGTCGATTTCCTCAGCGCCTCCAACTACTACGGTTCGGACTATTTCATCAACAAACTGGGCGGGGTCAAGCCCGAAGACATCTCCACCCGTTTGGGTGACGCCTATTTCGACACCACCTTGGTCAAACAAGCGATCTTGCAAGAAACCGGGCGCCGCTGGTTGGACAACACCGTCAAAGACGACACCCAGCAGATGAAGAACCTGTTGGACAACGCCGTCACCGCCAGCGGCAGTCTTAACCTTGCCTTTGGAATTGAGCTTTCAGCAGCCCAAATCACCGCCCTGACCAGCGACATCGTATGGTACGTGGAAGAAGAATACGAAGGCCGCATGGTGTTGGTGCCCAAGGTCTATTTGGCGTCGGCCACCCGCGCCACCATGGATGATCGCGGCGCCATCTTGACCGGTGAAAACGTCACCATCACCGCCGACACCATCGACAACGACAAAAGCGTGATCAAGGCCAACACCGACGTCTCGCTCACCGCCACCAACGACATCACATCGAACAGTGCCAAGATCAAAGCGGGCAACGATATCACCATCGCTTCGACCACAGGTGATGTGAACATCACCACTCAGCTCGACACCTTTACCCGGGCGGGCATGGTGCAAACCATCCAGCATGCCAAGTCTACGGTGGACGCCGGGGGCAAGCTGACCATCAGCGCGGGTGGCGATATCTCCATGCTGGCGGCAGAACTGAAATCGGGCGGCGATACATCCATCACCGCCATCGGCGATCTTGAGGTCGGCACCCGCACGTTGGTGTTCAACACCAACGGCAAGCGCAATGTCGACAACGTGGCCTCCAACATCAAATCGGGCGGCGCGTTGTCACTGACCTCGGGCGGCAACGCGCGGGTACAGGGATCGAACCTCACCGCCACCAATGATCTAACGCTGCAAGCCACCGGCGACGTGGTGGTGGAAAGTGTTGCCGATAGCTCTTTGCGCGTCACCGATGATTATACCCTCAACACCGTCACGCAAAGGCGTTCGACCTTGGATGCGGGCGGTAACATCACCATCAGCTCGCTGGTGGGAAATGAGTCGCTTATATCTTCGACGCTCAACAGCGGCGGCACCATCGCACTCAACACCCCCAACGGCCAGCTCTATCTGGGTGCGCGCAAAGACCTTTATGACTATCGCGAAAAGCATGTCGATGAAGGCATGTTTATTTCCAAATACATCGATAAAGGCGAAATCCACGAAACCGTGGTGCCGACGCTGCTGACCGCCAACGGCAACATCGCCATCGTCACCGCAAACGGCACGATCATCGATTACAAAGACACCGGCAACCTATCTCAGTCCATCGACCAACTCAGCCAAGCCCCCGGCCTCGCCTGGATGAAAGACCTGCAAGCACGAAACGACGTGCAGTGGAACGCGGTCCAAGAAGCCCACAAAAGCTGGGACTACTCCAGCCAGGGGATCAGCCCGACCGGGGCGGTGATTATCGCGCTGGCGATGGCGGCGGTGACGGGGCCCGGAGGCTTCATAAAAGAGGGCATGGGCGCAAGCTTGTTCAGCACCAGTGGCACCGTCACCAGTGCCGTTGCAAATGCAGGCTTCACCACCCTGGCCAGCACCGCCGCCACGGCCCTGGTCGGCAACGGCGGCGATATCGGCGCGGCGCTCAAACAACTCGGCTCCATGGACACCCTCAAAAGCCTCGCCACCTCGATGATCACGGCGGGCCTGATTGCCAGCATGCCGCTGGGCGAGATGGGCATCACCAACTCGGCTGCCGATCTTGAAGGTTTGTCAGGTGATGCGCTCAAGATGGCCCAGTTCTCAGACAAACTCAAAGTCGCCGTCGCCAACGCCACCGTCACGGCCACAGTTGACAGTGTCATCAA
>JAESUA010000012.1 GCA_016763255.1 Magnetovibrio sp.
ATCGGCAACACCGATGCCGAAGGGCGGGTGATCTTGGCCGATGCCTTGACCCTGGCCTCACAAGACCAGCCCGATATGATTTTGGAATTCGCCACCTTGACGGGGGCCGCGCGGGTGGCCCTGGGCACCGATTTACCGGCGCTGTTTTGCAATGACGATGCCTTGGCCCACGATATTTTGCAGTGCGGTGTGGCAGTCGCCGACCCACTGTGGCAATTGCCGCTGCATCAGCCATACAAAAAACAAATCAAAGGTAAAATTGCCGACCTAAAAAACGACACCGATGGCCCATACGGCGGTGCCATCACGGCGGCGTTATTCTTGCAAGCCTTTGTCGGCGAAGACATTTCCTGGGCTCATGTGGATTTGATGGGCTGGAATCTGGCGGCCTCGGCGGGTAAACCGGAAGGCGGTGAAGCCATGGCCATGCGCGCCATGTTTGCCATGTTGAAACAGCGTTTTGGCACAAAATAGATCCTGATCTTCGATATGTGCCTTGCCCCCCAACGCGGCCTCAGCTACAAATAGTCCGCTATCGTAACGAACCGATTCGCCCCGGGCACTGGCACAGGCTGCTTGCTCAGGGGTTGTACGCGCAAAGGGAAGCATCGTCGCCATGTCCATTGACCTTTCCGAACTGGAGGCCCTGGATTTGTGGCGGCGCGCCATTGTCAGCAGTGTGCGTCTGGATGCCCCCGATCTCACCGCGCGCCAAATGTCGCTTTTGTTGACCGTTTACTTGACGCCACCGCCGCACACGGTGCGCGGATTGGCACAAACCTTGAAAGTATCCAAGCCCGCCATCACCCGCGCCATCGACCGACTTAGCGATATGGATTTAGCGCGGCGCAAGGTCGATGAAGCAGACCGCCGCTCGGTCCTGATTCAACGCACAGTCAGGGGATCAGTGTTTTTGCGCGAATACGGTGAGCTGATCGTTGCCGCCGCGCGGGGGCTCAAAAATGCCAAAGCGAAAGGCGCATTGGCCTGAACGCATCAAAAAAACCGCGCTCCTCATGATGAGGGGCGCGGTTTTGCTTTGAGAACCCGAATGGTTAGGCTTCGTGCATGCGATCACGCCGTCCGGATGGTGGCTGATAGGCGCTGAGGTAGCTGGGCAGCACCGAATCGATGCCGCGCGGCTCCAACCCTAAATCCTGAATGGTGAGGTTTTCACCGCTCAACACGTTGTCGGTTTGCAAAAGTGTGACCTGATCGCGGGTCAACGGTTTGCCGGGGATAAATTCCATGAAAAAGGCCGCGATATAGGCCAATGGTGTTGGGTAAGGCAGCACCAGACGCGAGCGTTTGATGGCCTTGAGCATCATTTTCATCAGGCGGCGGAATGTATACACCCGTGGACCGGCCAGCTCGAAGACCTTGCCTTGGGCCCCATCAACTCCAGCGCAGCTGTCGAGCCCCTTGATCACCGCATCGGCCACATCACCGACAAAGATCGGTTGGAAGTGGGTGCCGCCAAGGTCGGAAAATTCAAAGGTCGGGAATTTCCACTCAGTGCCGGTGCCGGCTTCCATCTTGAACTTGGGCAGTATCGAGCCACCGATGATCGGCACCACCGGGCTCCACCGGGCGATTTTGGCGAACATATTCATGAAACCGTCTTCCGGGCCGATGATGATCGACGGGCGCAAGATGACGGCCTCGGGGAAGGCATCAAGGACGCTGTTTTCACCCGCCGACTTGGTGCGCGCATAGTCGGATTTGGAATCGGGGTCCGCGGCCAAGGATGAAATTTGCACCAATGATTTTACGCCTGCGGCTTTGGCGGCCTTGGCGACATTGCCGGCACCTTCGACGTGGGCGCGCTGAAAGGTGTTGCGGCCACTCGGTGCCAGCAGGCCGACGCAGTTGACCACGGCGTCGACACCCTTAACGGCGCGTTCGACTTCGGCCATCACGCCGACATTGGCCTTAATCAGTAAAATTTGTCCGGGATCACCCAGCGGTTTGAGAAACAGTGCCGATTCGGGGTCGCGACACGCAATGCGCACGCGATCACCGCGGTTGGCCAAACGTTGCACAATGTGGCGTCCGACAAACCCATTACCGCCGAATTCGGTGACCAAACGTCCTGCCATTGTATGCCTCCCTGAAGCTTTCAGATGTCTAAAAAGCGATATTCTACCCCCTAGGCGCGCCGGGCAAGCCCCTTGTAGTGGTAGGTGAGAAGTTTTGGCCCCTCAAGAAATCCTTGCTCCAGACTTTCGAGGGTGAAACCGGCCTCGCAGATCAATCGATCAGGGCGGCGATTGAGCTGGCAGCCCCCCGCACAACACGACCAAATGGGGCTTAAACGGTCCTGCCAGCGTGACAAACGGGGGCTTGGGGCGCGCCCATGTTCGACAAACAACAGCTGTCCTCCGGGCTTTAAAACACGATACATACCTTGCAATGCTTTGGCCGGATCGGGGATCGTGCACAATGTCCAGGTGGTCACCACGGTGTTGATGGATTGATCATCCAAGGGGATGTCTTCGCCTTTAAGGCCTAAAAACTCGACCTCGAATGTGGTGCTATCGGCCTTTGGTGCGGCCTTTTGGCGCAGCTTTTGATTGGGTTCGAGGGCGTACAGTTTGTCCACCTTAGATCCATAAAAGGGCATGTTAAGGCCCGATCCTGCGCCGATTTCCAACACCGTGCCATGGGCCATAGGAATCAAAAGTTGGCGTTCGCGCGCCGCCATCGGTGCGCGCATGGCGACATCGATGAGGTGCGGCAGGATGTGGCGATCATAATGGTCTCTAAGCGACATGTCGCCACCATAGCCGGTTGGGGCGCGAAAAATAAGCCTATGTGCGCCGTGTTTGAATCCACACATGCATACAAGTCTTAAAGCAGCTGTGGGAGCAGATACATCATGTTGGATATCAAAGCCGTTGACCACGTGGGCATCCGCATCCGCGAGCGGGCGCGTTCCACGGCCTTTTATCAGGTGCTGGGATTTGATTTGGTTAAAGATGCCGGATTCGCGCAAGGCCACCCCATTATCATGCGCCACCCCAGCGGCGTGGTGCTCAATTTGCTGGGGCCGAGCAGCGTCGATGAAGACCACAATATTCTCATGGATGTGGAGCAAACCTATACCGGCATCACCCATGTGGCGCTGCAAGTCGGCTCCTTGGCGGCGGCAAAGACTTTTTTGGCCGAGGCTATGATTGAGATCACCGGGCAGTTTAGCTTTGGCGAGATGCACGCTGTTTTCATTCGTGACCCGGACCGCAACGTCATTGAACTTGATGCTTATGAGGCTCTCACGGATTAAATTTTTGAGGCAAAGTCAGCTATTTATATGAGAAAACATTAAAAGCTTCCGTTATCTGGTTGACATCAGTCGCTGGTAGCTTTAGTTCATGCGCCGGACGTTAAGGGTCGCAAGGCCCTGTCTCGTCAGCCCAGGTGGCGGAATTGGTAGACGCGCAGGCTTCAGGTGCCTGTGACCGCAAGGTCGTGGAAGTTCGAGTCTTCTCCTGGGCACCATTACTTTGATACTTTAAG
>JAESUA010000069.1 GCA_016763255.1 Magnetovibrio sp.
CATCCGAAGACGACAAAGAACGCATCTATCTGCACAGAGGGATCGGCAAACGCCAGTTCCAGCGTTCCTTCGTCTTGGCCGAGGGCATTGAAATCACCGGCGCGGCCCTGGACAACGGGCTTTTGCATATTGAATTGGAACGCCCGGTTCATGAACCGGAAGTGCGCACCATCAAAATCGAAGGCACCCATACCGATCCCGGCGACAACGCCAAAACCATCAACGTCGATGCACAATAATTCGGATTAGCTTTCACACTCTTAACCGAGTGTTAGGAAAAACAGCGTCTACTGAATGCATAAGGCGCAACACGGAGCTTGGACCAATGAACCGCTATCCGACCCACGCCTACGCCGCCATCGGTATCGATTCCGAACAAAACTGGATGAACCAGTTTGATCTCGCTTCTTGGGGGATCGAAGATGTGGCGTATGTGAAACCTGTCAAAGTTGAGGGTGCAAACGTTTTTGGCATATTTGCCGCCGACGGCACAGAACTCGCTACGGTCGAAGATCGTGAAGAAGCTTACGTCACCATCCGCCAAAACGACCTGGAAGCGTTGAGCGTGCATTAAGCGATTGCCTTGAGGCTCAGCGAAGCCGCACAGACACGCCGAACTATACCTTTATGCATCCGGGCTCACGCGTAACGCGTGCGCCCGTTTTGCCTTGGAGGTCATGACGGAACTCTTTTAAAACCCATAAATATGTCCGCGATCCAACGTGTGTTTTGAGCTAATAAAACTGGGCCATTGAGGCCCCGGCCCGAATGGGCCATGAGCCAAGGGTGCCGCAAGCGAGCGCCCGGCACCTGAGGGGCTTATAAAAAGAAAAGGCATGTGCCGAAGCACATGCCTTAGTTTTTTGGAGCTCCCACAAAAGTGAGAGCCTCCCCCGAAAAAACATCTAATTAAGTCATCAAGGTCATGCCGCCTGCGAGGCGTTTGTTTGTGTCAGCAACACATAAAGGGCTTCCGCATCATCGGTGCCACGAAGCTTTTCGCAAACCGCACCGTCGCGCAACAGGCGCGAAACCCGCGCCAGGGCCTTAAGGTGATCCGCGCCGGCCGTTTCCGGTGCCAACAGCAAAAATACCAAATCCACCGGTTGTTCATCGATTGAATGAAAATCGATCGGCGTTTCAAGGCGCGCAAACAGGCCATGAAGGCGATCCAAAGATGCCAGCTTGCCGTGGGGGATGGCGATGCCGTTGCCGACCCCAGTGGTGCCGAGGCGCTCACGCTCCATCAACACGTCAAAGATGGCGCGCTCATGTTGCCCGGTGACTTCGGCTGCGCGCTTGGAAAGCTCCTGCAACGCCTGCTTTTTGCTGGTGACGCGGAGGTTGGCCTCCACGCCCTCGACCGTGATCAGGTCACTGATTTCCATGGTCGCTTCCTTCAGCCCGGTTACGTCCCAAAATGGACTTAGCTCGCGGCTTCGGCGGTCTGCGGGTCGATCCAACCCACATTGCCATCCTGGCGACGGTAAACCACGTTCAAACGACCGTGGCCGCCATTTTTGAACATCACCACCGGCAAGTTGCCCAAGTCCAAACGCATCACCGCATCGCTGACGCTCATGGTCGAAATCTCGTGAGGCATCTCAGCCACAATGGCGGGATGGTGTTCTTCGTGAACTTCTTCTTCTTCGGTCTGACCGAGAATGGAGTACTGCGCCGGCAACACGTCATGATTGCCATTGGCGTGGTGGTTCACAAGCTTGCGATGATAACGACGCAGTTGCTTGGAAATACGCTCCATGGCCGCGTCCAAAGCGGGATAAGCGTCAGCCGCTTCACCCCGACCCTGAATGGTCACGCCACGGCCCACATGCACGGTGATGTCGATGTGGAAACCTTTTTGCACCTTGGAATAAACCACGGTGGCGTCGATGGCGCGGTCGAAATATTTGCTAACGGCGGAAGAGAGGGAATCTTCGGTATGGGTTCGCAGGGCTTCGCCTACGTCCATCTGTTTCCCTTTGACGGTGATGTCCATTGAAAAGCAGATCCTTAAGCGTTCTTTTTAAGGTTGCTGACCAACGGATCGCCCGCGCGCCAACAGCCCATACAATCGGTTGTCCAGTATATCCCCCGAACCCCCAAAAAGGAGCCCTTATTTTTAACCCGGGGGGTGGAGCCGAATACGGTCCGGATGCGTCATTACAGCAAGCACCCGAAGAGGAGCGAAAATTAGTTCTCCCGCCAAGCGAAGTCAAGGGGTGAAGTCATTCGAAGACATCCCTTTGGCTAGGGCCTGAAGTCCTAAAATTTCGATGACTTCTCCCTTCGGCGCTGAACTGAGGACGAAATACCCAATGAATCACGGTATTTAGCAACTGTGCGGCGGGCAATTTCAATCCCTTCCGCCTTCAATAAGGTCACGATTTTATCGTCCGAAAGGACTTTTTTTGGATCTTCCGCATCGACCATATCTTTGATTCTGTGACGCACCGCTTCAGAAGAATGTCCATCGCCCGCACCCGAGCCGCCAACCGAGGAGGTGAAAAAGTACTTCAGCTCAAAAATCCCGCGCGGCGTCGCCATGTACTTGTTCGAGGTCACCCTTGAGACCGTGCTTTCATGCATTTCGATCACATCGGCGATGTCACGCAACACCAATGGCCTTAAGGCCGAGACCCCGTGGCGGAAAAAACCATCTTGTTGACGCACGATTTCGCTGGAAACCTTCAAAATCGTGGTTGCACGCTGGTGCAATGATTTGACCAACCAATTGGCCGTTTGCAAACAATCTTGGATGTAGCGTTTATCCTTGTCGGAATTGCAAGGCTTATTGATCTCGGCATAATAGGTGTTGTTGACCAGCACCCGTGGCAGGGTCTCGGCATTCAACTCCACCAACCACATGCCGTCAGGGCCCTGACGCATCAACACATCGGGGATCACCGGCTGGGCGACATCGTGATTGAACGCTCGTCCGGGGCGCGGGTCCAGGGCGCGAATTTCACCAACCATGTCTTGGATGTCTTCTTCATCCACGCCACAAACCCTGATCAGGCCCTTGAGGTCGCGCTTGGCCAACAGATCGAGGTTATCCACAAAGGCCCGCATCGCCGGGTCCAAACGGCCCCGTTCTTTTAGCTGCAGGGCCAGGCATTCCGCCAAATCGCGGGCAAACATCCCCGCCGGTTCAACCCCTTGCAACTTCACTAAGACCGCATCGACATCAATCAATGCGCAGCCCAAGCGCGCAGCCAAGCCTTCCAAACTGCCCTTCACGTAACCCGCATCATCCAGCATATCGATCACATGCACACCGATCAGGCGCTCCATCGGCGATTCGATGATCATGCCAAGCTCAGCCGTCAAATGTTCGCGCATGGAGGCCACATCGGCCAGGGTCTGCTCGATCCCCGGCAAATCATCACCGTTATACGACCCGCCGCCAGAGCCCCAATTTTCATAACCGCCCTCAGCAGCCGGTGCGGCGGGGGTATCGGCATTGGAGCCATTGGTAAAGACGTTGTCGACGTCCGTATCCATGGACTGGTTGGTATCAATGCTTTCGCCGGTTTCAGAACTGCGGGTCAAGGCTTCGGCGGTATCGGCACTGGTTTGAGTGGCCAGCTCGCTTTGCGGCAACGCGTCCGAAGATTGCTCGGCCACCCCTTCGGAACGGATTTCACCGGCTTCGGGTGCACCCGGATCGGTGCGCTCCAACAAAGGGTTTTGCTCCAACTCCTGCTCGACGAAAGCGCTGAGTTCGATATTGGTCAGCTGCAACAGCTTGATCGCTTGCTGCAGTTGCGGCGTCATGACCAGCGACTGGGACTGTCTGAGCTCTAATCTTGGGGTCAGGGCCATTTCGCGCTCCTCGCCTTTTTCAAGCCCGCCAACAGGCGGGGGCAAAAAAGAGATCCAGACGGCGATGTTGTTTTATGGTGAGCCATGCATACACTACAGAGTGAAGCGTTCACCGAGATACACGCGCCGAACATCTTCATTGCCGACGATATCTTCAGGTGTGCCTTCCATCAGCATCATGCCGTTATGAAGGATATAAGCGCGATCAATCACATCGAGGGTTTCGCGCACGTTGTGATCGGTGATCAA
>JAESUA010000070.1 GCA_016763255.1 Magnetovibrio sp.
ATGATTTTGGGATCATACAAGCCATTGACGCGCTTGGTATCGACCACCACTTCAACCACGCTGGCGCCTTTCATGCGCAGATCGACAAAGTCGGTGGCGGCGCGCGCGGGGTTGTCTGCGGGCAGCCATGTGAACGGCAGGTGAGAAAATTGCAATTGAGAAACACCGCCTAAGGCCAGCGCCAAAAGCACCGCCGATATGCTCAGAACCACACGAGAACGATCGACGCTAAAACGCGCGATCCATTCCAAGATCGCATCCATCCGGGCGTGACGGGCATGGGCACCGTTGCTGGATTTGGCCTTCAACGGTAAAAGGGTCAGCAGCGCCGGTAGCATTACTAAATTTAATACCAACGACAGTAAGATACCAAACGAGGCCATCACGCCGAGATCGGCAATCGGGGCAACCGAGGCCCCGGAAAAAGACGCCAGTCCGGCGGCGGTGGTCAGTGAAGTCATCATGATCGGAAGGCCAGAGTGACCCAGTGCATAAACCACGCTGTCTTGACGGCCGTTACCTTGCTGAACGTGACGAAAGAAAATCGACAGCAAGTGGACCGAGGCCCCAACCCCGACGGCCAATAAAAAGGATGGCAAAATTTGCATCGGGATGGTGAACGGCCGACCGCTGAGCGGCAGCATGCCCAGCGTGGCGAGCAAAGATGTGATGACGATCAGCAACGGCAGAACCACCCCGGTGATGCGGCGAAACATCGCGAACAAGATCAGCGCAATAATGACGATGGACATCAACATGAAGCGCTTCATGTTGGTCTGCATGGATTTTTTGAGATCATCCACAACGATGGGTGATCCGGCGACGTGAACGATGAAATCAGGTGCGGCGTAACTGTTGGCGATGCGGACCACGGCTTCTGAAAGCTCGGTGTTTTCGGCATCGGTGAGGTAGGTGCGTTCCACCGCTTCACCGGATGGAGCATCGAGATCGTCAAACCCTTCCAAGGCATCAATTGTATCGCCGCCTTGGGCAGAATAGGCATTGGTGCGGATCACGATGGTGGTGATTTTTTGGTCTTCGGACAGCAATAAATTTTCAAGCAATGGATTGGCGCTGGCGCGGGCGCGTTTCTCGGCGAACCCGGCGGCGTCGGTGGGCCATTGCTCAAATAAATCTTCAACGATCAGCTCGTCTTCGCGGCCAAAGGTATTGCGCGCATTGATCAGGCTGGTGATGTCATCGAGGTGAGGGGTGTTGTCGCGCAATTCATAATGCAGGGTTTTTAGTTTTTTGAGAAACTTAGGGGCAAACACATCCGGGGCTTCAATCGCCACCATCACCAGTTCGTCGCGGCCAAACTGATCGCGAAACTCGTTGTAGTCCAGCAGCGCCGGGTCATCATCGTGCAAGAAACTTTCGGTCGCTGTGTCCATGACGATGTTGGGGATTTGGCTGGCCAAGCCGGCCACCAGGGTGAGGCATAAAATCAAGGCCATCCAGGCGTTGCGTGTGACCATACGGCCAAACGTTTCAAACCCGGTTTCGATGCGCTGGCGAAGTGTTGTATCCATTTGCGTCTTCTTACATGATTGAAATCAGGTTTTTTTGATGCCATCGAGCAACAGATCGGCGAGGGCGTGGGCGACATCTTCTAAGGGAAGTTCGGTTTTTAAGGACGCCACACCGGGCGCTTGGGCGGCGACCCGGCGACGGATCGGTGCATTGGTGGCGTACAAAGCGCAGCCGCCAAGCAGCAACATGTGAGTCAAAAACGGGCTTACCGGCTTAAAACGACCTTCATCAACGCCTTGGCTTAAGGTGCGTTCCAGGGCCCCCACCAAACGTCCCATCAGCGGCAATACATCGTCGGGCAGGTTGCGCCCACCAGCGGCGACTTCGCGCAGCATGATGGCAGAAAATTGTTCGGGGTGATCGCCGTCGACCAAAGTTGCGGCAAACGCACGCACCCGTTCTTCAACGTCATCGATGGTCTCCAGGGCCTGTTCCAAGCGCGCGACCTTGGCCGAAAATAGCCGCTTGAGCACCGCGCTGATCAGGGCTTCTTTGCCGCCAATGCGATAATAAAGCGTCGCCTTGTTGACCTTGGCGGCCTTGGCGATCTGATCCATGCGCGCGCCTTCAAAGCCTTTATCGGCAAAGATGGCGGTGGCGATGTCCAAAATGTCGTCGTTGGACGGCATGTCCCGGGGTGAAGATGTCATGATATTTCAACCAAATGGTTAAACCAAGCGGTTGAAATATGATCGCACGCATCAAAAGAGTCAAGGCCATGGCCTTGGGTTTATATATCGTATTGATTTAACAGGGTATATTAAGGTTAGTTGAAAAAATCTACGGGAACCGAATAGTAGATAAGTGCCGATTCTGTACCCGGATTGGTTTTGCCAAGAGAGGCGTTGGAGTAGTGCGATACCGCCATGCCGAGGCGCGAACGATCGTCGAAACGATAGGCCAATTCCAGCTGGGAGCGAAACTCCAGGGCGTAATCCAGATCAAGTTTGGTGTTGCCGCCGTTGTAATAGTGCGGTGCGAAGCTGGGGGTCAAAACCAGACGCTTGCCAAAGTAGATGTCCATCAAAACACCGGCACCGACAAAAAAGCTGCTGGAGCTGTTGGTTGCGGCCAAGGCCACAAACGGCTTAAGCGGGCCGAGAATTTTTTTATCGTGGCGGTATTCCAAACGTACTTCGACGCCTTGGTCTTTTTTGCGGTTCCAATCGTATGAGCCTGCGCCCACCGAAACAAAAGCCGGTTCGTCTGCGTGCGCGTGCGGCGCGGTGGCGCTGAAAATGGCCCCTGCGAGTACGATGCTTGTGGTGATGGCCTTGATGTTGCGCATAGAACCTCTGCTCCCCTTCCTTGATGTATCGGCATTAAAGTGTAAATGCGCTCATGAATCAATGCACTTGGTTGATTTTGAGATCTATTGGGAAGGTTTAACGCGCAAGCAGCTGGCCGGCCAGGGTGTCGCTCGCGCGTGAAATGGCCCGCGCAATGCCAGGTTCCATACCCGAATGCCCAGCATCGGCAACGATTTCCAATTGTGAATTGGGCCAAGCCATATGCAGCTTGTGGGCGGTTTGGGTGGGGCACACCACATCATAACGCCCCTGCACGATGATCGCGGGCAGCTCGCGGATCGCCTCGAGTCGGTCCATCAGCTCATTTGCCACGAGAAACAAGCCATGTTTAAAATAATGCGCCTCGGTGCGCGCCAGGGCCAAGGCATAATGATCGAATGAGTCGCTGTTTTCAGGCGCGGGGTGGGGCATCAAAGTCGAACATTGACTTTCATAACGGGCCCAGGCGCGGGCGGCGGGCAGGTGCTTGTTGGGGTCTTTAGAGAACAGGCGGCGACAATATTCATCAAACAATGCTGCCCCGGTGAGGCCACCAACATGGTCACGAAAGGCGTTCATGTGTTCGGGGAAAATAGTCCCCATGCCATCCAGGAACCACTCGACCTCACTATTGGTGCCGAGAAAAATGCCGCGCAAAATAAACCCCAAGCAATGTTCCGCCTGACGGGTACCATAGGCAAGCGCCAGCGTTGCGCCCCATGAACCACCACAGACCAGCCATTTATGGATGCTAAGGTGATTGCGCAGGGTCTCCATATCCGCCACCAAGTGATCGGTGGTGTTGTGCTCCAGGCTGGCAAAGGGAGTCGATTTGCCAGCACCACGCTGATCAAACAGCACGATGAAATATTTATCGGGGTTAAAGTAACGCCGCTGGCTGGCTACCGTTCCGGCTCCCGGCCCGCCATGCACGAACACCACCGGCAAACCTTTGGGATTACCAGACAGTTCATAATACATGTGGTGGCCGTCGCCGACGTCCAACATTCCCTCGCTAAAGGGTTGAAGAGGGGGGTAGAGGCCGGTGTCGCGGGCGCTGTCCATGGACGAAATGATCCCAATATGATGTAGTTTAGCTGTCGATCTAAGCGGCCTTTGGTTGGGCGCTCGTACTATAAGAATATAGGGAGCGCTAGGATTAGGGGCCAAGGTTTATCTGCAAAGGAGGATCATGCAGCACATAATTTTCAGCTGGATTATAGGTCTTTTGCTGTTGCCCATGCCCCTCTTGGCGGCAAACCCGCAGGATTTGCAAAGCGGCGGCACGGCGAGAATCGTCTCGGTGGTCGATGGTGACACCGTGGTGCTTGATGATGCCCGGCACGTGCGTTTGGTGGGCATCCAGGCGCCAAAACTGGCCTTAGGGCGGCCCAATTTCCGTCCTTGGCCGCTGAGCGCCGAGGCCAAGCAAGAATTGCAGGACTTGGCCTTGGGTAAAAGGGTTGAGCTGTGGTTGGCACCATCGTCTGAGGATCGTCACGGCCGCATTTTGGCCCATTTGGTGAGCGTCGAGGCGCAAATCTGGCTGCAAGGCGAGATGGTCCGCAAGGGCCTGGCCCGGGTCTATACCTTCCCTGACAACCGTATTTTGGCCAGCGAACAGCTGGCGTTGGAACGTCAGGCGCGCGCCGATGGCTTGGGCATCTGGGCGCTGCCCTATTACGCCCTGCGCACCCCCGACAATGTGCGCCATGATGTCGGCACGTTTCAGATCGTGCAAGGCCGGGTTATGGATACCGCACGGGTGAAAAAACGCATTTATTTGAACTTTGGGGCCGATTGGCGTTCTGACTTCACCATCAAGGTGGATGTGCGCAAAGAAGCCCTGTTCAAAAAGGCGGGGATCGATTTGCTGGCCTTGAAAGGTCAGCGTGTGCGGGTACGCGGCTGGGTCAAAATGCAAAATGGCGCGATGATCGAGTTGGATCATCCGGAACGATTGGAACCTCTCAGGTGACAATGTGCGCCGTCGTGCCTATATTTTGCCTATGAAACATGCATTTGAATTGACCTCCTTTCGTCTGATTGGCCTGCTGCCCGCCTTGCTGGCGGTGGCGGCGTGTTCGGCCAACCCCGCAACTGGCAAGCAAAGCTTTACGGGCTTTATGTCCCCCGCCAAAGAACTTCAGGTGGGCGCCGAAGAGCACCCCAAGATGGTCAAGCAGTTCGGCGGCCAGTTTGATGATCAAGACTGGCCTAAATATGTGCGCGAGATCGGCCAGGAGTTGGCGAGTTATTCGGAAATGCCGGAGCTGCCCTGGACATTTACGGTGCTCAACGATACCCAGGTTAACGCTTTTGCGCTGCCGGGCGGATATGTCTACATCACCCGCGGGCTGTTGGCATTGGCCAGTGATGAAGCGGAAATGGCCGGGGTGTTGAGCCATGAAATCGGCCACGTCACCGCACGCCACACCGCACAACGCTACAGTTCGACCATGGCCACCAACTTAGGCCTTCAGGTGCTGGGCGTGTTGAGCAACGCCGCGGGCGTACCGGGGGCGGAAAACATCGCCGCCGTGGGGGCCAATTTGGCGCTCAAAAGCTATTCACGCGATCAGGAGTTGGAAAGCGACATGCTGGGCGTGCGCTATATGACGCGGGCCGGATATGATCCCGATGCCATGGCTAGTTTTTCAAGAAATTGCGGGCGCACCAACGCATCGAAAGTCTGATCGCCGGTGATGGGGATACGGCGGACCAAAACAATATGCTCTCCACCCATCCGCGCACCGCAGATCGTATCGCTCAGGCCATTGATTTGGCGGACAATAATGGTGCCGCCAGTGATTCTGGGAACACCCGTCGTGGCGTTGGGCGCTACCTCAAGCAGATTGACGGTATGGTTTTTGGTGATGGCGTTGAGCAAGGCTTGGTGCGCGGAACTCGGTTCATCCACCCCGACATGCGGTTTGAGTTCGAAGTGCCTGAAGGTTTCACCATCCATAACAAGCCCGACATGGTGTTGGCCGTTGATGACAAAAATAATTCCATCAAATTTGCCGAGGCCGCAGCCAAAGACGTTCGCGCAGCGGGCGGCATGGAAAAATTCCTTACCCGTAAATGGAGCGATGACGCCACCTTGAAAAACGTTGAATGGGTCGATATCAACGGCCTAAAGGCGGTGACCGGGGCGGCCAGCGTGTGGACGGGTAAGCGCAAGGTTGATGTGCGTCGGATCATTATCGAACAAGACCGCAAACACTATTGGCGGTTCCAGTTCGTCACCGACAAAAAAGATACTGCGCGGCTCAATGAAGCATTTCGCCGCACCACCTACAGCTTTCATATCCTCAGCCGTTCTCAAGCCATGGCGGTGCAGCCGTGGCGGGTGCGGGTGGTTACGGTGGGCCAGGGCGTGACGTTTGACGATTTGGTCGGCTCGATGGCTGTGCCTGAGTACCAAAAAGAATGGTTTGAAGCCTTAAACGGCATCGGCCCCGATGATCCGTTGATCCCCGGCTCACGGGTCAAGGTCATAAAATAACGACTGTGACAAAATGACAACGACAAAAAGGCCGGAGCATCTGCTCCGGCCTTTTTGTAGCATCTGTCAGACCCTGGATTAAGCGGCGGTGAGTAGCTTTTCCAATTTCTGATGGGCTTTTTCCATGTCGATTTTTTCGACCGCCGCCCTTCGCTGGCCAAGCGTTCGATCGCTTGTTCGTAAATTTGGCGTTCGGAAAAGGACTGGTCCGGTTGATCTTCGCGACGGTGCAGGTCGCGCACCACTTCGGCGATGGAAATTGGATCACCAGAGTTGATTTTGGCTTCGTATTCCTGGGCGCGGCGGCTCCACATGGTGCGTTTGACGCGGGCGCGACCCTTTAAGGTGGTCAGCGCGCCTTCCATGGTTTTTTTGGAGCTGAGCTTGCGCAGTCCGGCATCGTTGACCTTGTTCATCGGTACACGCAACGTCATGCGTTCGTTCTCGAAGGAAATAACGAACAGTTTCAGGGCGTGGCCCGCGATTTCTTGTTCTTCGGTGCCAACAACCTTGCCGACGCCGTGGGTCGGGTAGACCACGAAATCGCCGGTATTGAACATTGTTTTTTCTGCCATGTGTCGCCTTTTGGATTTTTTTTGCGTTTTGCTGAGTTCTTTGCTGAGTTCAAGGGCGTAAATGACCAAGATAGGCCGAACAAATATCGCTCGCAGAAATTTTTGTCGTGCGCCTATTCAAAACCATCACGATGTGCGGTGTCAAAGCCGCTTGAAGTTCCAAATCCTTGAACATCCGACCTTTTGCGAGCCGTTGCCTGCCATTGGCGAGTCCTAAATATGGGCTCTTGTGGTAGAGCTCGGACAAAAGAAAACTGACCCTCATGGGTCCGCGTTCACAGAACCATAACACAAAATAGCGAAAATTACACCCCTTTCGGCGTGTTTCAACCGACAAGAGTGCTTGTTAGGCCTATTTTGGGTTGTTCGAGGCATCGAGGCCGTTAGAAATGTTTCTCACGGCCATTTAATCGTTTTTATTGGCTTTAAAAAGCTGAAGCTCAGTCGCCAGCGCCGGGCTTGGGGCTCAATGCGGCTTCTTTGCCGGGTTTGCCGTTTTCATCATCTGCGCCGGGCAGGGCTGTGCCCATGCGGGTGATATTGGGCCATATGGCAGCGTATTTGGTGTTGATTTCCACCCATTTTTCCAAGTTTGGCTCGGTATCAGGCAAGATGGCCTCGGCCGGGCATTCGGGCTCACACACACCACAGTCGATGCATTCGTCGGGATTGATGACGAGGAAGTTTTCACCTTCGTAGAAACAATCCACGGGGCACACTTCAACACAATCTTGGAATTTGCACTTAATGCAGTTTTCAACAACGACGTAAGTCATTCTTTACTCCGGGTACGGGGAAATATTTGGCGCTCTATTTACGCGATTTGGGGCCACGGCTCAAGAGACATAAGACCTTTCTTATTATACGCCTATTTTTTCCATCACGCGTTTGCGGGCTTCACCACTGTCACGATCCGAAACATACAACAATCCCGAGAGCCTGCGGACTAGATTTGATTCATACTCATGAACAACCCCGTCGGCATAGGCCACCTGCCACAGCATCTCAATCAGCTCGATACGTTGTTCGTTGTCAAAACTGTTCTTGATGGTGCGACTCAAGGTGTAGAGTTCGTTGGAGTTTTCAACCTGCGCTTCTGCTTCTAAAAGCAAAGCATCGGCATCCGCCCCTTTTAGGGCGAAGCGTTCTTCGAGCAGGTTGAGCACCACCGTGCGCTCGTCATCATCAAACGTTCCGTCCATCATGGCGGCCTCGACCAACAAGGCGGCGGCGGCCAGTTTTTGATCGTCTTTGGGCATCTGGCTGGGGCTTTGCGTTCCGGAGAACATTTTTTTGATGCGGTCGAGCATGGCAGGGGTTCCTTGTTTAGGTCGTCTCTTGGGCGTGTTCACGCCGTTTGGGACTATTCAAAATCTCGCAATTTATCCAATGCGCGGCGTTCTGACTTGGTTGGGCGACCGGATCCGGGTTCGCGTTCGGCGGGGCGGGCCGGGGTGAAAAGGCGCTCAGACTTTTGGGGCGGTGGCGGGCTGAGGTCTTGATAAAGGCCTTGGGCTTCGACTGCGGGACCACGGCGGGTGCCAATGTGCTTGATTTTGCTGACCATGACCACGTCATCTTTGGCAAAGGTCAGAACATCGTCCGGGCCGACCATCACATGGGCCTTGGTGATCAGTTGATCGTTGAGGCGCACATTACCCGCTTGGCAAAATTTTCCGGCCAGGGTGCGGCTTTTGAAAAAGCGCGCATACCATAGCCATTTATCAATACGGATTTTGCCACTGTGCCCTGCTTGGCCGGTCATGACTTCAGCTTAAGTTCCTTCAATTTGGCGAATGGGCTGTCGGGGTCCATCTGTGGCTCACGCGGTTTGGTGGGCCTTTTGGGGCCGCGGTTGGGCGCGCCTTTTCCAGGGTGGGCACCCCTAGGCTGGCCTTTTTGCGGCCCTTTTTGCGAATGGCGGGGTTTGTGCGGCTTGGTGTTTTGTGTGCCGTCCTCTTTGCCCTTTGGTTCGCCTTTGTGATCTGCATCAGCCGTTTTGGGTTTGGCCTCACGGCGCGGTTTTTGGTTGTTGTTTTGACGGTTGCGCCAGGATTTGGGGGTCCATTTGCCGTCTGTGTCGGCGCCAAAGCCCAGGCTCACCATAATGCCCGGCAGATCGTCTGTGGCACAGCCTGCCAGGGACAAGAAGTCTTCGTTGGCTTCAAAGGCCCCTTTTGCGGCTTCGAGACGTTTCCAGGCCATTTCGGCGATGCGTTCCAGCATGTCGGCGCGCACAAACAAGGTGCCCGCCGGGCGAAAGCCTGCCGCGCGTAGCCAGCCTTCGGGTTCATGTTTTTCGCGTTTTAGCGATACCCGGCCAGCCGGTGGCGGTGGCAACAAAGGATCGCTTTCTTCGAACACCCCCCACAACAAAACCGAAAGTTCGGCCGCCGCAGGACGCAACAGCGCCGGGATGTAAATCAAATGACGGCCGATGCGAATGCCCAGACGGCGCAATTCGTGGCGGTCTTCTTTGCTCAGCGCTTTGATCTCTTCGTTGGCTTCATGACGCGGCAACGCGCCAAGGCTTTCGGTCAACTGATAGACCAAACCCCGC
>JAESUA010000071.1 GCA_016763255.1 Magnetovibrio sp.
CTCATCGGGGTCATCGATCAAGCGGTCGAAGACAAAGACCAAGCCAATGTAATCAAAGCCCGGCTCAATGAGTTGGCGCTCAGCGGCAATCTCAAAGAACTAGAATCTGCTGCCAAAATCATCGTCGCCGAAGCCCAAGGCGACAGCTGGTTGCAGCGCAACTGGCGACCGCTCTTGATGGTTTTATTCGGTATCATCATCGCCAACAACTACATCCTGGTGCCGATCTTCGGCACCCCTGCGGCCGACATCCCACCGGACATGTGGGATCTGTTGAAGCTTGGCGTGGGCGGATATGTCGTTGGGCGTACCGCTGAGAAGTCCCTTAAAAGCTGGAAAGGATGAGCTATGCCCTTGCTCAGAAAACTTGCGGTGAATGCGAACGCGCACCCCGCCGACGTGGTGGCGGTGAAGACAGCGCTTTGCAATTTAGGGTTCTACATAGCGCCTGATTGGGCTTTGTTTGATGCCATCCAAGAGTTTCAGAAAGCCAATGGCCTCAATGTTGATGGCGTTATCGAACCGGGAGGAAAAACACAAGAAGTTCTGGAAACCGCGGGGGCGGCAGTTGCGGTTGATAGAGATGACGAGAACATCACTTTGCAGTTACGGTGACAGTTTACTTAACTTAATCCCCGGCCAGTGGTCGAGGCCCTTAATTACGAGACGGATCATAAGGACATTTAGTGCGGTGAAGGAATAAAATAAAGTAAACTGTCACCGTAATACGCTTAGAGATATGCCTCGGCAATGGTTAGAAGAACAGCGCGACGCCCTGAATGATCTACGGCACAAAGCGACAGATATGGGATATGATAAGTGAGCGCTCTTGATACTTGTCGGGATCGTGAACCTGAAAAGATAGTTTATAGTTAGGTAGCGTTAATCGCCATCGTGCGCTCTTTAGCTGTTTGTGGGAGAGTTTGGGATTTAAGCGCATAAGTTCCGACTTCACGTTGGCGCCTAAATGCTCAGCTTTTAAGAGAGCTGCATATGACTCTGGCAGGTCTTTTTTAAAGACAGCACCCCGCTCCAAAAGTTGTGACAGGAAAAGAAGTGCTTTGACGCTATTATCGTTATTAACGGACATATATAACCATGGTGAAGCCGTTCCTGGGGCCTGTATGATGCCTTCTCCTCGAATATGAAGTTGAGCAATTCGAAAACGTGCCTGATGATGACCTTTTTTTTCCGCTGCATATAACCAGCGGCATCCAAGAACTTTATCTCCGGGGTTTGCCCCCTGTTCAATCAATCGTATGCCGATTTGATAAAGAGGCTCCGCTTCGCCGCCTAAGGTTTCCTCACCCCATGAAAAGATACGCTCCAATTGGGGCGAAAGCGACGTTCCCGCTTTCTGAAATCCATCGGCCAAAGGTTGATAGAAGTCCTTGCGCCAGTCTTTAGTAATGATCAGTGGCATTGCATGCTTGGCGCGCTCCACCCAGGACTGGGTTAAAGGCGCGTTTGCACCGTGATTGATATGGTAAAGCTGTGCGAGAAATACGGCAGCTATGCCTTGGCCGCGTTCAGCTAGATCGGTGAGAATTTCTAAGGCTTCGTCTGGGGCCGGGTCGCCGCATTCCCCTTTCGCAAAATACATTCCAATTGCCCACACTTGTGGTGCGATCAGCAGACCTACTTTACGGTCTGCTTCCTTGATTTTTTCTGTATTGGAGATGATCTCTCGACACTTGGGCGTGTCATAGATTCTTTCATATTGTGCTTCCCACCACGCATCATCATAAGCATGGACTGTTTCAGCGAAGAGTTCCTTCGGATAGAAAGCCAACACGGCCAAAAGTGTACAAATAGAATATGCGGCACGTAGTTTTTTCATTCTGGCATTCTAGCAGTGGTTGAGATTCAAAAATACACGAATGATTCAGGTGCAGGGGCGTCAAGCTGGCTGATAAAACAGAAACGGCGCTCCCATCGAGAGCGCCGTTTTGTATATGAGAAGACTTGAAGTCTTAAGCCGTGGTGCGCGCATCCTTGATGCAGCCCAGCACTTCGCGGGCGGCGGTGGGGATGTGGGTGCCGGGTTCATAGATCGCGGCGACGCCGGCTTCTTTGAGGAACGGGTGATCGCGTTGAGGGACCACGCCGCCGACGATGACGACGATGTCTTCGACCTCGCGCTTTTTCAGCTCGGCAATCAATTCCGGAACCAAGGTCTTGTGACCGCCGGCCTGGGTTGAAACGCCGATCACGTGAACGTCATTTTCGACCGCTTCTTGGGCGGCTTCGGAAGGGGTCTGGAACAGCGCCCCGACGTCGACCTCAAAACCCAAATCAGCGAATGCGGTGGAGATCACCTTAGCGCCGCGATCGTGGCCGTCTTGGCCCATCTTGACCACCAACATACGTGGGCGACGACCGCGTTTTTTGGCGAAGGCTTCGACTTCGTCGTGAGCCAGGGTATAAGATGCATCGCCTTTCAGCGCCGCGCCATAAACCCCGGTGATGGTGCGGGTGGTGGCTTGATAACGGGTGTAGACGTCTTCCAAGGCATCGGAAATTTCGCCCACCGTGGCGCGCAAACGGGTGGCCTTGATGGACAAATCCAACAGGTTTTCGTCGCCGGATTTGGCGGCGTCGCGTAGGGCCTGTAACGATGCATCCACGGCCGCCTGATCGCGCTTGGCGCGGATCTCGTTGAGGCGCTTGATTTGTGCATCACGCACGGTGGTATTGTCGACTTCCAGAAGATCGATGGGATCTTCTTTTTCCAAGGTGTACTTGTTGACCCCAACCACCACTTCTTCGAGGCTGTCGATGCGTGCCTGTTTGCGTGCGGCGGCTTCTTCGATGCGCATTTTGGGTAGACCCGATTGCACCGCTTTGGTCATGCCGCCGGCGTCTTCGACTTCTTTGATCAGCTTGCGGGCTTCTTTCGCCACCGCATCGGTGAGGCTTTCCACATAATAACTGCCGGCCAGCGGGTCGATCACTTTGGTGATGCCGGTTTCTTCTTGCAGCACCAACTGGGTGTTGCGCGCGATGCGGGCGGAAAACGGGGTCGGCAGCGCCAGCGCTTCATCCAACGAATTGGTATGCAGGCTTTGCGTGCCGCCCAAGGTCGCGGCCATCGCTTCGACCGTGGTGCGGATCACGTTGTTGTATGGATCCTTGGCGGTCAGCGATACGCCCGAGGTCTGGCAATGGGTGCGCAGCATTTTCGAGCGCGGGTCCTTGGGGTTGAACTGTTCCATCATTTCCGACCACAGCAAACGTGCGGCGCGCAGTTTGGCGACTTCCATGAAGAAGTTCATGCCGATGGCGAAGAAGAACGACAGCCGTGGTGCAAAGCTGTCCACATCCATACCGGACGCGATTGCGGTGCGCACATATTCGATGCCGTCGGCGATGGTGTAGGCCAGTTCTTGGACACAGGTCGAGCCGGCTTCTTGCATGTGATAGCCGGAAATTGAAATTGAGTTGTAGCGCGGCATGTGCTCAGACGTATAACCGATGATGTCGGAGACTATGCGCATGCTCGGCTGCGGCGGATAGATGTAGGTGTTGCGCACCATGAACTCTTTGAGCACGTCATTTTGGATGTGCCCGAAAGCTTGGACTGATCCACGCCTTGTTCTTCACCGGCGACGATGAAACCCGCCAGTACCGGCAAAACTGCACCGTTCATGGCCATCGACACGCTCATCTTATCCAACGGAATGCCGTCGAACAGGATTTTCATGTCTTCGACGCTGTCAATTGCCACGCCGGCCTTGCCGACGTCGCCGGTGACGCGTGGGTGATCTGAATCATAACCGCGATGGGTGGCCAAATCGAACGCCACCGACAAACCTTTTTGTCCGGCTTTTAGGTTGGCGCGATAAAATTTATTGGATTCTTCGGCGGTTGAAAATCCTGCGTACTGGCGAATGGTCCAGGGCCGCCCGGCGTACATGGTGGCGCGAGGCCCGCGTATGAACGGATCCATCCCGGGCAGGCTATCGATCTGCTCAATGCCTTCAAGATCTTGCGCCGTATACAGCGGCTTGACAGCAATGCCTTCAGGCGTTTCCCAAACCAAATCTTCAGCTGTACGACCACGCAATTCCTTGGTGGCCATTTCATTCCAGTCGTTCAGGGTCGGCTTATCGCTCATATCCCTCGTTCCTCTACCCGCATTAAAACCTGCCGCGCCCTCCCCAAAGAGCGGCCCTAATGGACACAAGTATACTCACGCCGTGGTGCAGTGCGAATATATATTTCGCATGTGCGAAGTGCAGGCCTTGGCACAACTCGCGGTCGCGCACTTATCCACAACATATTGTGTCTGAGTGGGTGCATCTTTCCAAAATGTTGTTATTATCCCCTCAGCGGCACATACGGGCTGCAATCGAATTGATAAGGGGTTTCGGCCCAAAACGACCTTTGAGGAAGACTTCGAAGGGCATTTGGACCAAAGATAATCGGAGAACATTATGAGTTCTGAGGAATGGACGCCTGAGCGCATTAAAATTTTGATGGGCCATTGGGAAGAAGGCCTGCCGACCAGCGAGATTGGCCGCCGTTTGGGCGTGACCAAGAATGCCGTGGTTGGCAAGGTGCATCGGTTGGGGCTTAAAAAACGCCAATCGCCGATCCGTCAGTCTACGAATACCACTGTGCAGCCTAAAAAACCGAAAAAGGTCGCCTCACCGACTCCGGTGGCGACCAAGCGGCCCAGCGGTGACGTGGTGCGTTTGGAAGAATTGACCAATGCCATGTGTTGTTGGCCCGAAGGTGAGCCCGGCAAGCCGGACTTTCATTTTTGCGGCAAGTCTGCGGTGCATGATAAGCCGTACTGCGAAGCCCACTGTGCGCGTGCATATGTGAAGGTTTCCAAAGACAAAAGAAAACTTATACCCGTCATATCGACGCCGAAACCGAAAAGCGATACCGAAGCCGCTTAACCGGAATCTCCTTGTGCTACCGGTTGAATTTAAAATCGGAGTACGGCCCCAAAAGGCCCTCAAAATAGACCGGTCCCAAACAGTATTTTGGGCGGTCAGTTTTGGGGGTCTGGTCTTTTGCGTTGGTCGATTTCCAGCACGCCATCATTTTGCAGCTGATTGGTCAATTCGATCAGCCTGATCACCGCTTCGCCCAACAAACCGTCGTCAATGCCGTCGGCAAAGCGGTATTCTAAGTCTTCGGCAAGCATCTTGTGCTTGCGCTCACTCATATTGTCGAACAACTTGGTATGCAACTGGACATCGCTTTGGGTGCTTTTGAGAAAAATCAGGATGTCGTCATCGGTGACGCTCATGATGAGTTTTTGCAGGCCGGGATTGTTTGCCGCCTTAAGCCGAGTGGCGAGATCAAAAGCTTCTTGGGTGGGACTGACGCAAGAAATGGCGCCGGGGGTTAAAGACTTCACCGCCTCCAACAACAAAATTTTGAGATCACGGGTGGTCAGCGTATGGGTTGCGTCATCAAACGCAACTGAATACACCCCATTTTGTGCTTTTTTGACGCTGATTTTCATCCGCAAATTTTGGCCTCATCTCATGCCCGTTACATTCAAAGACTCTCATAGCTCAGCCTGATTGACAAGAACCATAGGCCAGCCTAATCAAAGATTGAAATTAATGTATTGAGTGAGAGAGCACCATGACGCAACGTATTTGGACCATCTACCTTTCAGGCGAAATTCATACCGATTGGCGCGAACGCATTTCGCAAGGTGCCGCGCAAGCCGGATTGCCGGTCGAATTTGTATCGCCGGTCACCGACCACGATACCTCCGATATGTGTGGGGTCGATATTCTGGGCGGTGAAGACGACGCATTTTGGGCTGACCATAAAGGTGCCAAGGTTAATGCCCTGCGCACGCGGGTGATGCTGGAAAAGTCTGACATCGTTGTGGTGAGGTTTGGCGACAAATACCGCCAGTGGAATGCCGCCTTTGACGCTGGATATGCGGCCGCCTTGGGCAAGGCTTTGATCACGCTTCACGATCCAGATTTGACCCACCCCTTGAAAGAAGTCGATAGCGTCGCCCTCGCGGTGGCGCAAACCCCAGAACAGGTGGTGCGTTTGTTACAATATGCCATCAACGGAACTTTGTAGTTTGAACCCAGCCACGTAATATACCCGTTGGGCATTAAAAAAAAAGCGGGGCCATATGGCCCCGCTTTTTTTAGATTATCGTGTATGTCGTGCTTAACTTGCGGTGCCGAGCCGTGCGATCAATTGAGCCAGGACTTCTGGGGCACGGTCTTTTTCAATTTGGCAGGTGCCTGCATTGGCATGGCCGCCGCCACCATATTCCAGCATGATCGAGCCAATGTTGGCCGTATTGGTGCGCGTGAGGATCGACTTACCCACCGCCATGATGGTTTTTTGGCCATCATCGGTATGGGTCAATTGGATCGACACGTTGCAGGCCGGGAAAATGGCATAGATGGTGAATCGGTTGCCGGCAAAGATGGTGTCTACACCGCGTAAATCGACCACGACCGTTTTGCCATGAACCTTGGAGCAATCTCGAATTTGAAGTTCAAATTTCTCTTCATGCTCAAGATAGAGGTGGGTGCGTTCTTCAACATCCGGAATGGTGAGAATTTCTTCAACCGGATGATGGCGTACATACACCATCATGTCTTTCATCAGTTGTTCATGACTGATTTCGAAATTTTCAAAACGTGACAGGCCGGTACGTGGATCCAGGATGAAGTTTAACAATGTCCATGGTTCCGGGGCGAGGATATCTTCTTCGCTAAATTGTGCACTATCGGCACGGTCAACCGCTTCCATCAAATCGTCTGGAATGGCGGGGAATTTATCTTTGCCGCCAAAGTGGTTGTAGACCACGCGTGCAGCAGAAGGGGCATCGGGGTCGATGATATGGTTATCACGTTTCCCAACCCGTTCCGTTTCGCTGATGTGGTGGTCAAAGCACAGATGGACACCTTCGACGTACGGCAGATTAGTGGTGATGTCGTTGGGGGTGATTTTGACCAAGCCGTCTTGCATGGCTTTGGGTTCGGCGAAGATCACATCGTCGATCAACCCCATTTCAATCATGAGCCCACCAGCAACAACGCCATCAAAATCGGCGCGGGTTACAAGGCGATATTTTTTGTCTTCAGACATAGTAATCATCTCTACGCGTCAGCTTTTATTCTACCCCCCTTAGGTTAGGGAGTAGACCCCTCTCTGTCCTTGGACAGGCTTGAATTTCTCGGTCACACCCAGAACGGTTTCTGCACCGCCCAGGAAGAGCATACCGTCCTTGGACATCAATTTAGAGACACCCTCCAGGACCTTGCCCTTTGTTTCCGGGTCGAAATAAATCAACACGTTGCGACAAAACACAATATCAAACCCCCCAAGGGGCTTTAAATCATCGAGCAGGTTCCAGTATTTATACTGGACCATATTTTTAATTTCTGGCTTGATTTCCCACGTTTCGTCTTTTTTATCGAAGTACTTCAGCAACAGCTGAATCGGCATGCCACGTTGCACTTCGAATTGTGAATAAAGGCCGCTTTTGGCCTTATTCAAAATATCATGAGAAATGTCCGTGCCGACAATGTCAATCTTCCACCCGGCCAGCTTGACTCCCAATTCCTTCAGCACGATGGCGATGGAATAGGGTTCTTGCCCGGACGAGGCTGCGGCACACCAGATACGCAAATGCCTTTGTGCGGCGCGTTTTTCAAGGATCGGCGGTAGCACTTCATCACGGAAAAGATCAAACGGCTTCACGTCGCGAAAGAAGAACGACTCATTGGTCGTCATTGCCTCAGTCACTTCGACGATGAGGGCTTCTTCTCTGCGTGCACGCATCTGGCTGATCAAGTCTTCAAGGCCCTTGAGCCCGTGCTTGCGTGCGACAGGCATCAAGCGGCTTTCGAGCAGGTACGACTTATCGGGCGTCAGTACCAAGCCGGATCGGCTCTTAATCAGCGAGCTTATGAAATCAAAGTCTTCGGGGCTCACGTCGTATTCTCCGTGATGGGCTGCTAAAGCAGACCCACTTGCTGGAACTTTGCCTGGATGATGTCGGAATCGAACGGTTTCATGATGTATTCGTTCGCCCCGGCGGTCATCGCTTCTTGGATGTGGTCTAGGTCGTTTTCTGTGGTGCAAAAAATAACGACTGGCTTGTCGCCACCCTCTGTTTTGCGCAATTCACGAAGGAATGAAATACCGTCCATGACGGGCATATTCCAATCCAATAAAACGGCTTCTGGCATGCTGGCTTGGCAGGCGTTTAACGCCTCTTGTCCGTCTGCAGCTTCCTCGGTTGCAAATTCCAGTTCCTGCAAAATTTTGCGGGCGACCATGCGAATGACCTTGGAATCGTCAACAATGAGACAGGTTTTCATTGTTACAGAATCTTCTTTCCAGGAGTTCCCTAGGATGTAAACAACCCGGGAATATATTGGTTCCCGAATCACGATGCTTAGCCCTTTGGCAAAGGCTCTTAATGTTGTGCCCCTATGATCAATAGAGGCCAAAGCCTCTGAGATCGCAAGCCGAATCTGCATTTTCTGATTATTCTTTGTAATTTAGATCATCCAAGGTTCGTTAACTATAGCCCGCCATGGCCCGGACCTCTTTCGGTGTATGTCCTGTTTGGCGCAGTGATCGTATGGTTTCGCTCTTATTACGTTTGGCTAATCTGCGCCCATCAGGAGCTTTTAGTAGTCCGTGATGGTGGTATTGGGGGGTGTCCAAACCCAATACGCTTTGCAGTAATCTGTGGATGTGGGTTGCGCAAAAGAGGTCTTCGCCGCGACTGACCAGCGTCACCCCTTGAATATGATCGTCAAGAGTTACGGCCAGATGATAGCTGGTGGGGGTGTCTTTGCGTGCCAGCACCACGTCACCAAAAAGTTCTGGTTCAGCGCTGATGCGACCTTTGTCGCGATCCATCCAGGTGAGCGGGCCCGCCTGTTCGCGGGCGCGCGCCATGTCGAGTCGCAATGCAAAAGATTCGCCGGATTCTGCGCGCTGCTCACGCTCGATCATGCTCAATTTGCCACAGGTTCCGGGATACAGCGGCCCATCCGGACCCATCTGAACCAGATGCGGTGCCGAGTGCGCGGCGTCTATTTCCGCCTTGATGTCTTTGCGGGTGCAAAAACACGGATACAAAAGCCCCATGCGGTGCAAACGGTTCAGGGCGGTTTCAAACTCTGCCATGCACTCGGATTGGCGGCGCACCGGTTGTTCCCAGGTTAGACCCAGCCAAGCTAAATCCTCATAGATGGCCTTCTCGAACTCCGCTCGGCAGCGGCCGCTATCGATATCTTCGATGCGCAAAAGGAAACGTCCGTTGGCCTCTTGCGCGGCGCGTTGCGCGAACAACGCCGCATAGGCATGGCCCAGGTGCAAATAGCCGGTTGGGCTGGGGGCAAAACGGGTGACGATGGCGGATGGGGGGGCTTGGTTGCTCATGGCGCAAAAATGAAAGGAAATCATCCCGGCTGCAAGATAATTGCAATTTTGTCGACAAAACCGTATGCCAGAAGGGGGAATTTGAATTGAAAGCTGTGGAATGGTCAGACGATATCTCCATCGTCACCAAAACGCTAATGACACGTGGCGCTGGATTAAATCCGGCTTAGGCGCGGCTTTGGCCATGGCGGCTGTGGGCCTGTTTGGTGAATTGAGCGATGCACCCTTTCTGATTGCGCCGTTTGGTGCGTCTTGTGTGCTGTTGTTTTCGGTGCCGAGCAGCCCCTTGGCCCAACCGATGAACGTGATCGGTGGTCATGTGGTGGCCAGCGCGTTGGCAATCGGCTTGCGCGGCTTTTTGCCACCGGAATGGTGGGCCATCGCGCTGGCCGTCGGGGTGGTGATCACGGTGATGGCGATGTTGCGCGTCACCCATCCGCCCGCGGGCGCGGACCCGGTGGTGATTTTTCTCACCGATCCGGGGTGGAGCTTTTTACTGGTGCCGATTTTACCGGGGTGTTTGGTGTTGGTCGGCATTGCCACCTTGGTCCACATGATCCCCCCCAAAACCATCTACCCCTTGATTTTGCAAAGTGTTTTGGAGGACGAGCCTGAAGAGGCGGTGGAAGAAGAGGGCTAAGGAGTTCATGGCAAAGCAATCATCGGTGTAAAGTGTTGGTAACAATCACCACATATAGTATGTTCATCGCATGCTTTTGGAGGTGAATTGTGCAGCAGAGCCACAGCCCACTCAGACGAAGCCCCGTCGGGCGAACTCCCGTTAGGCGAATCCGGGTAAATTCCTTAAGGCGTCTTCAATGGATGCGGCATCATGACGTTAGGCTTGATCTTAGCTCTACGGTTTGGACCTCGACCATAACGGCCCCGATCATAACGACCATGGCCCTTGCGCTCATTGCCCGCATTTTTGCGGGCTTTTTTATGGGTCACAATGCACAAGGAGCAGCCCCATGAATGGCTTGCAGACCCTGGTGCTCAACGCCGATTACCGGCCTCTGTCTTATCATCCGCTGTCACTGTGGACGTGGAAGGATGCGATTTCGGCACTGTTGTTGGAGCGCGTCAATCTGGTCGAAAGTTATGACAGTGTGGTGCGTTCACCCAGCGTTGAATATAAGGTGCCATCAGTGGTGGCGCTCAAACGTTATGTGACCTTCAACGGACGGCCAGCTTTTACCCGCTACAACATCTATCTGCGAGATGATTTTTCCTGCCAGTACTGTGGTGATCGATTCGTGGCGAAGGAATTAACCTTTGATCACGTAATGCCGCGCTCAAGGGGCGGTTTGACCGAATGGTCCAACGTGGTCGCCGCGTGCTCGCCGTGTAACCTTTATAAGGCCAATCGCACCCCCATTGAAGCCGACATGCCGCTGATTCAAGACGCGCTGGAACCCTCGGTGCGCAGGCTTAACCAAGCCGCCCGGCGGGTTCCTCCTTCGGATGTTCACCACAGTTGGCTTGATTACCTATATTGGGACAGTGAATTGCTGCTCTAGCCCCTAATTTTTCCAAGCTTGCCTGGACCAGGATGAGGAGGCCGCTGCACGGCGCGCTTGTGCGGCTGTTGATGTTTTTTTAGGGCCTTGAAACCGTTGAATCCCCTTGCACCCGGCGCTTGAATGGGTATAGTGCGCGCTGCTATACATTCCTGGGAATGTGGATGGTGCCCATTGTTGGCATTTATCACGCCCCCGCAGCCCTGCAAAGGGATGCGGATCGGACTACCGGGACAACAAACAACGTACTGAAAAATAAGGTAGATTTACCATGACGAAGCGCATTCGCTCAAAATACAAAATTAACCGTCGTTTGGGCGTTAACCTTTGGGGTCGCCCTAAGTCCCCGTTCAACACCCGTGATTACGGTCCCGGCCAGCATGGTCGCGGTCGTCGTTCCAAGCCGACCGATTTCGGCACCCAATTGATGGCCAAACAGAAGCTCAAGGGCTACTACGGCAACATCTCCGAAAAACAGTTCCGCAAGTACTATGCACAGGCTGTGCTGCGTAAGGGTGATACCACCCAGAACTTGATCGGTATTTTGGAAAGCCGTCTCGACGCCATCGTGTACCGCATGAAATTCGTGCCGACCGTGTTTGCGTCGCGTCAGTTCGTCAATCACGGCCACGTCCGGGTCAACGGCAAGCGCGTCAACATCCCGTCCTACATGGTCAAAGAAGGCGATTTGATCGAGATCAAAGACGGCTCCGAAAACATCCCGATGGTCATCGAAGCCCTGAACTCATCCGAGCGCGAAATCCCCGATTACATGGACGTCGACACCAAGAAGGGCAAAGGTACCTTCGTTCGCGTGCCGAAGTTTGAAGACGTGCCGTACCCGGTTCAGATGGAACCGAACCTGGTTATCGAATTCTATTCGCGTTAAGC
>JAESUA010000072.1 GCA_016763255.1 Magnetovibrio sp.
AACACCGCGACCGCGCCGACGTAGACGACGATCAACAGCATGGCCAGGAACTCGGCCCCCGCCAGAACGAACAAGCCGCCAGCGTTGAAGAACGCAAGGATCAAAAACAACACCGAATGAACCGGGTTGCGACGAGTCACCACCAACATGCCGGAAACGACACAGGTGATGGCGAACATATAAAAAACCAGAGTTTCAATCATAATGCCCTGGCTCCTCAGCGATACGGCGCATCGGCGCGCAGGCGTTGAGAAAGCTCAACTTCCCAGCGGTCACCGTTGGCCAAAAGCTTTTGCTTGTCGTACATCAGCTCTTCCCGGGTTTCGGTCGCGTATTCAAAATTCGGACCCTCGACGATGGCATCCACCGGACAGGCTTCTTCGCAGAAACCGCAGTAGATGCATTTGGTCATATCGATGTCGTAGCGCGTGGTGCGGCGCGAGCCGTCATCACGTGGTTCGGCTTCGATGGTGATAGCCTGGGCCGGGCAAATGGCTTCGCACAGTTTACAGGCAATGCAGCGTTCTTCCCCATTGGGGTAACGACGCAAAGCATGCTCACCGCGAAAGCGCGGGCTCAGCGGGCCTTTTTCATAAGGATAGTTCAGCGTTATTTTGGCGCGGAACATGTAGCGCAGCGTTAAAAGCATGCCTTGCAACAGTTCAATCAGCAAAAATGGGCGTATGTGACGGTCGATGAAGCTCATTTAATCAATCCCTCCTCAACCTGCATTCGGAACAAGGTCAAACGCGACCAAGAAACCAGAAACAATCACCACACCGGCCAGCGACAGCGGCAGGAATACTTTCCAACCCAGACGCATCAATTGGTCATAGCGGTAACGCGGGAAACTGGCACGGATCCAGATGAAGATGAACAAAAGCGAACAGATCTTGATGATGAACCAAATCGGTCCCGGGATCATGTTCAACGGTGCGATGTCGAACGGTGGCAACCAGCCACCTAAGAACAAGATGGTGGTCAGGCCACACATCATGATCATGTTGGCGTATTCACCCAAGAAGAACAGGGCAAACGTCATGGCCGAATATTCAACATTGTAACCGGCCACCAGTTCGGCTTCCGCTTCGGGAAGATCAAACGGGTGACGATTGGTTTCCGCCAAGGTGGAGATGAAAAACACCACCGCCATGGGGAACAACGGAATGATGAACCACATGCCACGCTGGGCTTCGACGATATCGGTGAGGTCCAGCGAGCCAACCAGCAACAGCACCGTGATGATCACAAAGCCCATAGAGACTTCGTAGCTGACCATCTGTGCGGCGGAGCGCAGTGCACCCAAGAAAGCGTATTTGGAGTTCGATGCCCAACCGGCCATCAACACCCCATAAACGCCAAGCGAGCTGATCGCAAACAGGTACAAGATGCCGACGTTGATGTCCGCCAGAACCAGGCCTTCACCGAACGGGATCACCGCCCACGACACCAGCGCCAAAAAGAAGGTCAACATCGGTGCGATCAAGAAGACAGCGCGGTTGGCGCTGGACGGGATCACCGTTTCTTTTAAAAACAGCTTCGCGCCATCGGCCAGCGGTTGCAACAATCCAAACGGCCCGACAACGTTGGGCCCCCGGCGCAACTGCATGGCACCAATGACTTTACGCTCGGCATAGGTCAAGTACGCCACGGACAGCAACAAAGGCACGATGATGACCAGGATCTTGATAATGGTCCAAATCAGCGGCCACAGATAGGTATCCCAAAGTTCAACCATCGGTGCCGGTCCTTTGCGTCTCGTTCGAGAACTCGGCGGTACAAATCGCCATGGTCTCGGACGCGCGTGTAATCGGGTCGGTCATATAATAATTCCGAATATGCGAGGTCAACGGTTTCGATTGAATGTCACCTTTTTCTCCGAATTCAGACCACTCAGCGGCCTGAATTTCATCGATGGTGGCAAACACCGGATTGATCTCAGCCATGCGGGCGCGCACTTGGCCCAGCGTATCGTAGCTAAGCGTCTTGCCCAACACCGCTGAAAGTGCGCGAACGATGGCCCAGTCTTCTTTGGCCTGACCCGGTGCGAACACCGCCAACTGAGCGCGCTGGACGCGGCCTTCGGTGTTGACGTAAGTGGCGTTCTTTTCGGTGTAGGCCGCACCCGGCAAGATCACGTCCGCCAGATGGGCACCACTGTCACCATGGTGGCCTTGATAGATGATGAAGGTGTCGGACAACTTGGCGGCTTCCATGCCGTCGGCGGACAAAAGGTAGAGAACCTCAACCTTGTTGTCGCCGCAGGCATCCAAGATACCAGCGGTATCTAGGCCGCCATCTTTCGGCGAAAAGCCGATGTCCAAGCCACCGACCCGCGAGGCCGCAGTTTGCAGCACGTTGAAGCCGTTCCAGCCCTCAACAATCATGCCGGTGGTATCGGCAATGGCTTTGGCCGCAGCCAAAATCGCCGCACCGTCACCCCGCATCAAAGCCCCTGCACCGATGATCAACATCGGTTTTTTGGCATCTTTGAGCACCTTGGCGAAAGCATGTTTGCCCGAGGCAATTTCGTTCAACAACATCGCATCGTCACCGAAGTTTTGATGCTTATAGGTGAGATCTTCGTTGGGGCCGACCGCAGCAATCGGGAAACCACCCATCAAGTAGCGTTTGAGGATGCGGGCGTTCAACACCGGCGCTTCGATGCGCGGGTTGGAGCCGATGATCAACAACGCGTCGGCATCTTCGATACCGGCGATGGTGGTGTTGAAGATATAGCTGGCACGAACCGAAGGATCGACCGCATTGCCTTCTTGGCGGCAATCGATGTTGGTCGAACCCAGCTTACCCAGTAAGTCCTTCAAAGCCGTCATCGCTTCGACGTCGACAGTGTCACCGGCCAAAGCCGCGATTTTGGAACCATCCAGGCCAACAAGTTTGGCCTTGATGGCGTCAAAAGCTTCGTCCCAGCTGGCGGGCTGCAACTTGCCGTCTTTTTTGACGTAGGGCTGGTCGAGACGCTGACGTCCCAGGCCGTCACAGGCAAAGCGCGATTTATCGCCCAACCATTCTTCGTTCACGTCTTCGTGCAAGCGCGGCACGATGCGCATCACTTCACCGCCACGGGTGTCGACACGAATGCTGGCGCCGACGGCGTCGAGCACATCAATGCTTTCGGTCTTTTTCAGCTCCCAAGGGCGTGCCTTAAAGGCGTATGGGGCGCTGGTCAACGCACCCACCGGGCACAAATCAATCATGTTGCCCGATAATTCAGACTTGATCGCGCCATCGACGTAGGTGCCGATTTCCAGGTGCTCACCGCGGAAGGTGCCGCCCAATTCGTTGGTCCCGGCAATTTCACTGGCGAAGCGCACGCAGCGGGTGCAGTGAATGCAACGGGTCATCACACCGCGGATCAACGGGCTGAAGTTTTTGTCTTCTACCGCACGTTTTTCTTCGGTGTAGCGCGAAATCCCCGCACCATACGTCATGGCTTGATCTTGAAGATCGCATTCGCCGCCCTGATCGCAGATCGGACAGTCCAGCGGGTGATTGATGAGCAAAAACTCCATCGCCGCTTCGCGCATCTTTTTGACCTTGTCGGTATTGGTATGGACCACCTGGCCCTCAGCAACCGGCATACAGCAAGACGCGACCGGCTTGGGCGCGCGTTCAATTTCCACCAGACACATGCGGCAGTTGCCCGAAAGCGGCAGCCGTTCG